>JAFSTZ010000222.1 GCA_017445525.1 Eubacterium sp. | reverse complement strand
GTGAGGGGTTGATAGAGTTTTTTGATTCTGAGATGAAGAGGAGTCCGGCAGGTAAAGAATACGAACGTATCTCAAGGCTGGTTAAGGATATTTCTGATTCTATCTCATTGTGTGATGTGATCAGGTTTGAAGAGTCACTGAAAAGGATGAGGGACTGGCTGTCTAAAGAAAGACGTCACACTTCCTATATAAAATTGTTTGTGAAGTATATCAAAGAGGACTATGGCAGTTTATTGTCAGACGATGTCAGGCTTCTTGATGAGATTTTATGGTGCAATAAAAAGGGATTTATTCAGCAGGCTTTGACACTGATAGAAAGTCGTATGCCGGAAGTAATTTGCAGTAGTGATCTGTTTTATGTTGACTGGTCGCAGGAGATCGGTGATCCTGCTGTTTCACTTGAGAGGATGGTAGATAAAGCAAAAAAGAAAGAAGTAGAAAAGAATAGTTACATTTTATTGGTTTGGGCCAGGGAAAAGCATGATGCTGATCTATCTGTTTTACTACGTAAAGATAAAAAAAGATATCTGATAGATAGTATTGGAAGCAAAGAAATCATAGAAGATAATCCATTTGATAGAAAAGTAATCTGGTGTGAGGGGGATTTCAATATAAAGTTTTTTAATAGTAGTATGAGTTCTGGAGATGGTATAATCCCCATGAGCATCAGATACAGTAGTGAAGATGCTGATAAGTCTCGATATACTATTATTATTAATGAAGAAAAAAAGGATGCTTTTATCAGTTTTATTAATATTCATTTTTGGCTTAAAAATCAGAGAAATAAGGTTAATCATGTAAATACAAGTTACGATAGAGAAGATGCAACCGGTATTGGGAGGGTGATAAACCTTTATGTTGACAGAGCTTGTAAACTTGGCTTATAATTAGTAAATCGGAGGTGACGATTATGTCTATGAGACCTATGAAAGTAAAATGCCCAAGATGTGGCAAGAAATATGATTACAACCCGTCTGTGGGGAAGTTTTTATGCCCGAAATGCGGAAAACCATACAGTCCTGATTCTGATCCTGAGAAGATAAAAACAAAGTCCTGAATTGCAATGTGTGCAGGTGATTGAGAGTTTGGTGTACAGATCAAGACAAGATATTCGGAGGAGCAGAGTTTATGTCGGAAACTATCAAAAGAGATCGTGTTCTTGACTTGTTTTTCCGTGCGATGAAGGGTGAGTCATTGTCAGTGCAGGATCTTGCCAATGAGTACGAAGTTTCTACGAGAAGTATCTCGCGTGATATCACGGATCTGAAAGCGTTTTTGTCGGAGCATGCGGATGTGATCGGTTATACTGAACTGGTTTTTGACGGTCATACTCGCACCTATCATCTGGAGCTTGAGAACTTTATCTCGAATAAGGAACTGCTTGCTATGGTGAAGGTTTTGATCGGAGCGAGACCATTCAACCAGAAGGAACTCCTGACATTGATCAATAAATTAAAAGCGCATACATCCCGTCAGGACAGGAAGAAACTTGAGGGCCTGATCCTGAAAGAGATATACAATTATCCACAGATAAATGCTGACTGTGATAGTGTGATCGACAGATGCTGGCAGCTGACTGAATACATTTATGATAAGAGGATCATTTCTATTGATTATATAAAGATCGATCGGACATATGTGAAGCATCGTATCCTTCCGTTATCAATCATGTTTACAGAGTATTACTATTATCTGATTGCCTATGAGGTGGATGATACAGATGGAGATGTAGAGTCAGTGAGAAGTCGTGACGGACATAAAGTATATTCATTTATAGGATCCGGATTGGATGTGCCACACTACTTCAGGGTTGATCGTATCATCGATATCATTTCGCATAGAGGACATTATCACCTTTCCAGAAGTCAGGAGTTTGACGAGAGTGTGCTCAGGCAGCGAAGTCAGTTTATGTGGCCGGGTGAGTTGCAGGTGATCCGGTTTGAGTTTACCGGTCCATCAGTACAGGCTGTTCTTGACAGGCTCCCAACTGCGAAGATCATCAACTATTCTCATGGCGTTTATACTATAGATGCTACTGTATACGGCGATGGCATCATCATGTATCTGCTCAGTCAGGGTTCGTGGGTGAAGGTGTTGTCTCCTGAGAGTCTTGTTGAGAGGATGAAGGAAGAGATCGGGAAAATCAAGGATTTATATGACTGATTATTTATGTATATAAATTAAAAAACAGGCTTGCGTTTGCAGGTCTGTTTTTTTGAAAATTGATTTTTCATCTGACATATACTGTCTGTCTCATATCCGATAATGGCGATGTAATGAAAGAGGCGAGCGATGATTCTGCTATAGTATCGCATATCCGGGTGATGTGTACGTGTTATCATAGCAGGCAACGTGCAGCTGTAACTGTCCATGTGACAGAGAAAGGAGCATCGCTATGAGTGCAGAGGGAAAAGCGGAAAACACAGACAATCAGGAGGAATTCGTTTCAAAACTGATGAAGGAGTTCGAGGGAAGCAAAGTCAGGTCAGGAGAATTTCGAGAGGGGATGGATCGTCTTTGTGAGGCGATGGAAGATGAGATCCTTAACAGCAATTTCTCCGATGACATCAAGAAACAGATGATGAAAAGACTTCGCAGGTTTAAAACCACGAAGACCAACATCATGCTTGTCGGCGCGACGGGGTGTGGGAAGAGCTCTACGATCAATGCCCTGTTTTCCGTAGAGTCGGCAGCAGATAAATCTGACTCGACGGACGATGATTATCATTATGTAGAGGTTGCCAAGGTTGGAACCAAGGCTGATCCGGAGACTAAGGTGATAGAAAAATACACGATCGGAAATCTGACACTTTGGGATACCCCGGGACTTGGCGACAGTACCGATGAGGACGAATCACATACGAAAGTGATTGAAGATCTTCTCGATGAGGAGGATGATGAGGGGAATGCTCTGATCGATCTTGTACTTGTTGTATTGGAAGGAGCAAGCAAGGATCTCGGAACAACTTACAAGATTATGAATGATATCATCTTTCCTCGATTTGAGGATGATCCCGGACGGGTTTTGGTTGCGCTCAATCAGTCTGATATTGCCATGAAGACGGGCAGGCACTGGGATTATGAGAAAAATATCCCTGACGAGACTCTGGTTGCTTTTCTTGAGGAGAAAGTAAAGTCGATACATGACCGTATCCTCGAGGATTCCGGTATAGAAGTGGATCCCGTTTACTACTGCGCCGGTTATATGGAGGCGGAAACAGGAGAGGTGGTACGTCCGTATAATCTGTCCAAACTCCTGCTTTGCATCGTAAATGCCATACCTCCGGTTAAGAGGATCGCAGTTTTTGAAGGCCTCAACACTGATTCTGAGAACTATGAATACAATGATAACGACTACGGCAGTGATGTAAGCGAATCTTTCTTTGATACCGTCGGAGATATCATGGAAGGTGGTATGGAACTTGGACACGCTGTGCTCGGTCTTCCGGGTGCTATAGTAGGTGGAGTACTCGGCGCTGCAGTTGGTGTGGTAGCAGGTTTGTTTCAAAAGATTTTTTGTTGATAGCCGCGGAAACTGCATGCAGTTGAATGTGCACGGGTGCGTTGAAACAGAAAGGCTTCTATGTCAGCAGCATGAGTTTCGATGATGCTTTGTGAGAAAAACAGGCTTGCATTTGCAGGCCTGTTTTTGTATAATGTTGAAGTGGTCGCAGGAATAATTTTATTTGTGTGATGACAGATTCCATTATGCTGTCAGCATAAGACATAAAATCAGGATTATGATATAATTCTTGCTGATTGTTTTTGACAACGTCAGGCTGCTCGGACGGCCTGGCATATACGAGGTAGGCCGATGGAAAAGCTTGATTATGAAGTGATAGAAATGATCTCAGACAGCGACAAGTCCGCTGTCTGTTTGGCGTCCTGCAGTGAGTATGATGAGCCGGTTATCGTTAAGGTGATAAAGCACGGCGATGCAAAGATCGTTGAGAGGATATCGGGGATCGATTCCGAGCATATCCCGCATATACTTAGGTGGGAGCAAAACGGTGACGAGGTCACTGTTTTTGAAGACTATATAGATGGAAAAAATATCGATGAATACGTGAGGGAGACCGGTGCGGATGCAACTGCGGTGAAGAAGCTGATATTGCAGGCGGGAGAGGCGTTACAGTATCTCCACTCTATGGAACCGCCCATCATCCATCGAGATCTGAAGCCGTCCAATATACTTGTCTCTCCCGAGGGTGTAGTCAAGATCATAGATTTTGATGCTTCCCGCGAGTACAAGGATGACAGTGCGCATGATACCAGAACTCTAGGAACTCAGGAGTATGCTCCGCCCGAGCAGTTCGGCTACTCACAGACGGATGCGAGGAGTGACATATATTCTCTTGGAGTTGTGCTGAGGGAGTTGCTTTCGATCATAAGTGATACGTCTGACAGAGTGGAAGACCATATGTCCCTGCATCTGAGAGCTGTCGTCAACCGCGCAACCATGTTTGACCCTGAAGATCGTTTTTCGGATATCGGCGAGATGATGGATGCCCTGAAGGATCCGAAAAAAGCCATGGGCAGTCTGTACGGAGATGATATAGTTCCGATTAAAAGAGAGAGATATACTCTGTTGTATGTCGCTGCCGGCGTGGCGATCCTTTGTGTTATCGTAGCCGGAATATTTTTATGGAAGATAAATGGCATGAACCACGATGTGGAGGAGGCTACGGAGAAGTTTGAGATAGAAGGATCTGCAAAGGCTGCTAAGG
>JAFSTZ010000221.1 GCA_017445525.1 Eubacterium sp. | reverse complement strand
TGTATTCTCTCTGGATGTTTTTGCATATCCGTATCCGGGCAGATCAACCATGTAGAGGCTGCAAAGTCTATCGACGGCCGGTTCAGTATTTTTGGCACTGATAGGATCGGATTGGATCTCGTCGAGGTCGTCCGCCTGCACCTCATTTTTAATCCTGATCTCCGTCAGATAGTAGTTTATCGTCTGTGTCTTTCCCGGTTCGGAGGATGTCCTGGCGAGCCCTTTTCTCCCCCACAGTCTGTTCAGAAGAGAGGACTTGCCGACATTTGATCTTCCCCAGAAGGCTACCTCGGGGATATCATGCTCCGGGAGTTTGCTTGTGACTCCGCAGACTGTATCAAGTTTTACATCGGTTATCTTCATCTGATGATCCTTATACAAGTACGTGTTTCAGTATCTCATCAAGCTTGTGTACAAAGATGATATCGAGACCTTCGGTGATCTCTTCCTCCAGCTCTTCGACGTCTACGCGGTTTTCCTCCGGTACCATGACAGTGTCCATCCCTGCAAGTCTTGCGGCGAGAAGTTTTTCCTTGAGGCCTCCTATCGGCAGGACACGTCCTCTCAGAGTGATCTCACCGGTCATGGCTGTCTTTGCCCTGACTTTTTTACCTGTAACTGCGGAGTATATCGCAGTCGACATGGTGACTCCGGCCGATGGACCGTCTTTCGGGACTGCGCCCTCCGGCACATGCAGATGAAAGTCATGTGTTTTGAAAAACTCATCTTCCTTTGGCAGCATGGAGCGCACCAGAGAGAGCGCGATCTGGGCTGATTCCTTCATCACATCACCTAGTTGTCCGGTGAGCTTTAAGTTTCCTTCACCGGGCATGGTGTTTACTTCTATCTCGAGAGTGTCTCCTCCGACCTCGGTCCAAGCCAGTCCTCTGACGATGCCTATGTCATCTTTTTTGTTGGCCGGATTGTCGCGATATTTCCTCTTGCCGAGGAAGTCAGGAAGGTTCTTTCCGGTTACTCTTATCGGAAGTTTTATCTCCTCATCTTCCAGGATCATCTTCGCAGATTTGCGACAGATCTTCTCTATCTGTCTTTCAAACTCTCTGACGCCGGCCTCTCTTGTATAGCCGCTTATGATCTTTTTGAGAGTAGAATCGGAGATGTTGAGCTGCTTTTTCATAAGGCCGTTTTTGGCGATCTGCTTACTTACCAGATAGTCTTTGCCTATGTGCAGCTTTTCGTTTTCGGTATATCCGGCTATCCTGATAACCTCCATACGATCCATGAGAGGTCTCTCTATGGTGTCTGTGGAGTTGGCTGTGCAGATAAATAAAACCTCTGACAGGTCCGTTGGCAGATCCACATAGTGATCTTTGAATGCTACGTTCTGCTCCGGATCCAGTGCCTCCAAAAGCGCAGAGGAGGTGTCGCCTCTGTAATCCTTTCCTACCTTGTCTATCTCATCCAGAAGGATAAGAGGGTTCTTGACCTTGGCACGTTTGAGTGCATCGATCAGCCTTCCCGGCATGGCTCCGACGTAGGTTCTTCTGTGTCCGCGGATCTCCGCCTCGTCTCTTACACCTCCGAGGCTTATCCTGACATACGGTTTGTCAAGTGCTCTGGCTACTGACTTTGCTATAGAGGTTTTTCCGGTTCCCGGAGGACCTACCAGACATACTATAGTGGCATTGCTCTTCTTGGTGAGCGTTCTAACTGCGAGGAACTCCAGGATCCTTTCTTTGACTTTGTCCAGTCCGTAGTGATCCTCCTCGAGGATCTGCTCGGCATGTTTTATATCTGTTTTCTCTTCACAAGCATGATCCCAGGGCAGAGACAGAAGAGTGTCTATGTAGTCCTCGGATGTGGTATACTCTGCAGAGCTGTGTGGGATATGCTGGAGATGTTTGATCTCTTTTTCTATGGCTTCCTTAATCTCGTCCGAGCATTCGAGTTCGGCAAGAGCTTTTTCATATTTCTCTGAGGGGTCTTCGTTGTCGCCGTCACCAAGTTCATTTTTGATGACACGCATCTGCTCTCGTAAGAAATACTCTTTTTGATTGCGTGAAAACTCCTCTTGTAATTTGCTTCGATATTCTTCTCTGATCTTGTAGATATTTACTTCTTCGAGGAGATATTCCGTGAGGAGTTCATATCTTTTCAGAGTTTCTATACAGGACAGTATCTCTTGTCTTTTGTCGAAACTGATAGGTACCTGCATAGCGATAACATCGATCAAAACAGACAGAGATTCAGTCTCTTTTATCTTATCAAGCGAAGATCTGGAGGCTCTGGGATTCTCGGTAAGATACTCATCATAAACCTCTCTCAGATTGCGCATCATCGCTTCGGCTTCCACACTTCCGATATCCGAGTCGTCTGAACCGATGGGGACGTATTCGCCCGCCACGTATGGCTTGGTTTGTGTGACCGAGAGGAGCGTTGCGCGACTTTTTGTGGAGACCATGATCCTGATAACGCGCTCCTTCAGTCTGACCTCCTGACGGATTTTTGCCAGGACGCCTACCTCAAAGAGATCATTGTAACCCGGAACATCTACTCCGGGATCCCGCTGCGCGATGATAAGGACCATGCCGTCTCCGTCCATGGCCTTTCTCACAGCGAGTTTTGATATCTCACGATTTATATCCAGATGTATAAGCATACCCGGCAGCACTACGATGTCACGCAGCGGCAGTATGGGTATGCTGTTTGTTACTTCTTCGCTCATGCGCTTTCTTCCTCGGTTGTTTTATCCTTGTTTTTCTTTACTTTCTTTTTATCCGTTATGGCGAGAGTCTGCTTTGAAGAGTCGGTAAGCTTCAGCTCTTTTCCGTCGTCTCCGATGAGCTTGGCATCCTCGTCACCGTCTATGGCTCCCTTTGTGATGATGCATTTGTCGACATCATCTCTCGTCGGAAGGTCGAACATCGCATCCATCATGGCTGTCTCTAAGATCGCTCTGAGTCCTCTGGCACCGGTTTTTCTCTCGTTGGAGAGTCTCGCAACCTCTCTGAGTGCGTCCTCCTCATACTCGAGTTTTATGCCGTCGAGCTCCATAAGCTTTTTATACTGCTTTGTGATGGCGTTTTTCGGTCTCACGAGGATCTCCATCAGTGCTTCCTCGTCCAGAAGATCGAGAGAAACGGTGACGGGCACGCGGCCTATGAACTCCGGTATCAGTCCGAACTTTACAAAGTCCTCCGGCATCACCTGTGCAAACAGCTCACCGACATTCTGCTCGGTAGGATCCGCTATCTCGGCACCGAAACCGATGGACTTGCGGTCGATACGATGTGAGATGATCTTGTCGAGTCCGTCGAAGGCTCCTCCGCATATAAATAATATGTTTTCGGTATTTATGTGGAAAAACTCCTGCTGGGGATGCTTGCGCCCGCCCTGGGGAGGTACGGATGCCTCGGTCCCCTCGAGGATTTTCAGTAATGCCTGCTGTACTCCCTCGCCCGACACATCTCTGGTTATCGACACATTCTCTGCTTTTTTCGTTATCTTGTCGATCTCATCCAGATAAATGATACCGTGCTCGGCACGCTCGATATTATAGTCTGCCGCCTGTATGATCTTGAGGAGTATATTCTCCACATCCTCGCCCACATAACCTGCTTCGGTAAGTGTAGTTGCATCTGCGATCGCGAAAGGTACGTTGAGTATTTTCGCAAGCGTTTGCGCAAGATAGGTCTTACCTGAGCCTGTGGGACCAACCATGAGGATGTTGCTTTTCTGGAGTTCCACATCCAGATCTCTACCGGACAGGATCCGCTTATAATGGTTATATACGGCAACTGACAGCGCCTTTTTGGCAGCCTCCTGTCCGACTACGTATTCATCGAGAAACTCTTTTATCTCACGAGGCTTGAGGAGGTTTATGTCAGTGTCATTGTCGAGTTCAAAGGCGAACTCATCTTGTTCCGATTCTTCCAGGATCTCATTGCAGAGATCTACACATTCATCACATATAAATATGCCGCCCGGGCCTGCGATGAGTTTGATCACCTGGTTTTCTGTTTTTCCACAAAAAGTGCATCGGAACAAAGGTTTTTGTCTACTCATGTCAATCTTCCTTTTCGTTTTCGTCAGCGTCTGCTCTGGATGTGATGATCTCATCGATCAGTCCGTATGCAAGAGCTTCCTCTGCATCCATGAAATTATCTCTCTCGGTATCCTCGGCAACCTTCTCTACCGGCTGTCCGGTGTTTGCTGCAAGGATTTTGTTCAGTCTGTCTTTTGTCTTCAGTATGTTCTCTGCGACGATCTTGATCTCGGTAGCCTGTCCTCTGGCTCCACCTGAAGGCTGGTGGATCATAACCTCCGAGTTGGGGAGTGCATAGCGCTTTCCCTTGGCTCCGCTTGAGAGGAGAAATGCCCCCATGCTTGCAGCGAGACCGATACAGATAGTAGAAACATCACACTTTACATAATTCATGGTATCATAGATAGCCATGCCTGCAGTGACAGATCCGCCCGGACTGTTTATATAGAACTGTATATCCTTTTTCGGATCCTCGCTCTCGAGGAAGAGCATCTGGGCAACTACCAGACTTGCCGTCTGATCAGTGACTTCGTCTCCCAGAAAGACGATCCTTTCTTTTAAAAGTCTTGAATAGATGTCATATGAGCGCTCGCCACCCCGGCTTGTCTGCTCGATGACGTAAGGTACAAGTGGCATAATGAATCTCCTTTCAGATGCAGTGTTTTTTGTACACAACAGTTGTTATACTATAATTAGTCTTCTTTGTCTTCCTTTTTGTCTTCCTTTTTCTTCTCTACTTCCTTGGCCTGGTCAACAACGAACTTTGCAGCCTTTTTCACGACGATATCTTTTTTGATGGTCTCCATCTCGCTGTCCTTCATATCCTCTTTGTATTTCTCCACATCGGCGTTGTACATCTTGGCCATCTCAGCGATCTCTTCATCGATATCTGACTGCTCGGCTGTGATGTTCTCTGCCTCTGCAACAGCCTCGAGAGCAAATCTGGTCTTCAGTCTTCTCTCTGCTTCCGGCTGCATCTGAGCCTTCAGACCCTGCGGAGTCATACCTGTCATCTCCATATATCTGTTCGGATCCATGCCCTGGAATTGCAGGCGGTATGCAAACTCCTGCATCATTTGGCTTACCTGATCATCGATAGCCTGATCTGCGATCTCCATCTCGGCATCATCGGCAAGCTTTGCAACAGCTTCGGCCTCTTTGGCATCTGCTGCTTCTTTTTCACGACGCTCCGTGATATTTTTACGTATATCTGCCTTGTACTCATCAAGTGTATCGAACTCTGATACCTCTTCGGCGAAGTCATCATCTGCCTCCGGCATCTCTTTCTCCTGAATGCCCTTGATCTTAACCTTGAAGAGTGCGGGCTTGCCAGCCAGACTCGGCTCGTGATACTCATCGGGGAATGTGACGTTTACATCGACATCTTCACCTATCTCATGTCCGATCAGCTGATCCTCGAAATTGTCTATGAAGCTGTGGCTTCCGATGGTGAGAGAGTAGTCTTCACCCTTTCCACCATCAAACTGCTTTTCATCCACATATCCGTCAAAGTCGATCTTTACGATATCGTCAGCCTTTACTGCGCGGTCGGTCACGTCAACCATGCGGCTGTTCTGCTCTCTCACGCGGTTAAGCTCCGCATCGACATCCTCGTCGGTAACCTCAACGGTTCTTTTCTCAACCTCTATGCCTTTGTACTCGCCGAGCTTCACATCCGGCTTGATAGCAACGGTAGCGGTAAAGGTAAATGTATCATCATCGTTTACATCGACCATCTCGTAATCAGGTGAGGAGATGATCTCGATATCGGTGTCATCCATAACCTCCTGATAAGCCGGCGGAGCTGCGATATTGATCGCATCGTCGTCAAATACCTCTTTGCCGTACATCTTCTCGATCATCTTGCGGGGAACCTTGCCCTTGCGGAAGCCCGGGATGCTGATCTTGTTCTTGTTTTTCTTGAAAGCAGTCTCTCTGGCCTCGTTAAACTTGTCGCTGTCGACCGTGATGGTAAATACTGCCTTGTTTCCGTCGACCTTTTCTACTGTGTAGCTCATTTTATTTCTCCTTTATTTTTGATTGTTGTTTTCTATACAAGTATTATATACTCTTTATAAAAATACTATGGTAAAATATTTCCTAACCAAGAAAAAATCACTCTACAACGTGTCCTTTCTTCTTCAGAACATCGATGACTCTCTCTACATTTACACTGCACATCTCCTCGGTCTCCGCTTCGACCATGACCCTGATCAGAGGCTCCGTGCCGCTCTCTCTGAGGAGAAGTCTTCCGGAAGCTCCGAGCTCGTCACTGACTTCATCTGCGATGAGTATGACATCGGGGTCGGACATCGCTGCTTCCTTATTGGCCACCTTGACATTTTTCAAAAGCTGCGGATAGATGGTCAGTCCGCTGGTCATCTCCGAGAGAGGTCTTTCGGCATCGAGCCAGGCAAGCATGATCATCAGGGAGGTGAGTATCCCGTCACCCGTTACAGCGTGTTCCTTAAAAATGATATGTCCGGACTGTTCACCGCCGATGGAGTAACCATTTTTCTCCATATTCTCACTGACATATTTATCTCCGACCGGAGTACGCTCATAGCGGATGTCCATATCGTCAAAGGCCTTGTATAGACCGATATTGCTCATCACTGTGGTGACTACCGTTTCATCCTTGAGCTTGCCGTGTTTCTTCAGGTATCCAGCACAGAGATAGAGGATGTGATCACCGTCGATCACGTTGCCTTCATCATCGACTGCGAGACATCTGTCAGCGTCTCCGTCGTAGGCAAATCCCACATCTGCTCCCGTATCGTAAACCAGCTGCTGCAGCATGTCGATATGTGTTGAACCGCAGTTTCTGTTTATGTTTGTACCCATCGGCTCACGATTCCTCGGGATGACCAGAGCTCCGAGATCCTCGAAGACCTGAACTGCAAGCTTGTATGCAGATCCGTTTGCGAGATCGAGTGCCACGGTCTTGCCGGCAAAAGGAGTTTTCACATCCCGCCCTGCCTCCTCGCAGGACTCTCTGACGATCGCCTCGAGGTAATCAGTGTAGGTATCCTTGCCTCTGGAGTAGTCGTAACACTTTCCGATGGCGTCTCTGACTGCAAACGGCGGATCGGGCAGCTCGCCGTCGATATATTTTTCTATCTGCTCCTCGATATCGGCTGAAAGCTTGAAACCTGCGCCGTCGATTAGCTTGATTCCGTTGTCAAAATAGGGATTGTGGCTGGCAGATATCATGATGCCACAGTCGAAGCCTTTCCGTCTGACCATATAGGAAATACTCGGCGTCGTGGTAACATACATCTCGTAAGCGTCGCTGCCGCTTGCCGTGAGCCCGGATACAAGGGCATTTTCAAGCATGTATCCCGATATGCGTGTGTCCTTTCCTATCACTATGCGGGGACGGTGCCCCTCTCTGGCGTAGATGGAACCGATATACCTCCCAACCCTGTAGGCGTGCTCCACGGTGAGTGTGACACCAGCTTCTCCGCGAAAGCCGTCTGTTCCAAAGTATTTCATCGCTGTTTCCTTTCTATGAAAAAGTCACTCCGCCATATTATACATTATAGAATGGCAAAAATCAAGTGAAAAGTTACTATTCACGGCTGAATCAAGCACAAAGGGCGTCGGATGCTTGCATCCGTAAGGCTCTGTGTGCTTGATTCAGGCTGAAGGCTGTCACTGCACAAAATGAGAAAATCAGTCCCGAAGGGACGGTAGAGCATGGAGCGAAGCGACATGCGGGATTTTCGAGCTATGCAGTGACAGTCGTGAATAGTAATAAATGCTTTACAAAACACCCAAGATGTGGTATGATTTATAAGTTATTGGGTTATATGGTGTGGTTAAAGTTACTGATTGCCTTCGGGTCGCCGAAATCATGGATTTCAGCAGATCGCGGAACGGCGGATGGTAGTATAAGGAGATAAAACCGTGAAAACCGAGTGGATGCTCAAGCAAGATCCGCCTGATGAGGGCGACTACAGGTCCATAGCGAGAGAGTTGGGCGTGTCACCGGTCACTGTCAGATGCATGTGCAACCGTGGGATCACCTCAGTTGAGGCCATGAGGAAGTACCTGACGGCATCGCTCTCGGATCTGTATGATCCGTTTGTGATGAAGGGGATGAGAGAGGCTGTAGAGCTGCTGATCTCGTATAGAAATAGTGGCGCTGCGAGTCCGGATGATACGTCGACCGATGCACAGACACATGACGGAGGCCGGCCTGTCGTTGCCATAGCCTCTGATTACGACTGTGACGGTATCTGCTCTGCCATGATACTGAAGCTTGGTCTGGAGAGGATCGGATTTGAGACAGAGATATTTACGCCTGATCGCGTAGCCGAGGGATACGGTATGAATCGCCGTATAGTCGATGATGCGCATGCGTCGGGCGCAGGGATCATCATCACCTGTGACAACGGTATCGCCGCTGTGGATGCCGTGACATATGCAAAGGAAAGCGGTCTGCAGGTCATCGTGACCGATCATCATGAACCTCAGGAAGTGCTTCCTCCGGCAGATGTGATCGTAGATCCCAAGCAGGAAGGTGAGACCTATCCATTTATCGGCCTGTGTGGCGCGGGAGTGGCCTACAAGCTGATCGGGGCGTTATTTGAGATGCTGTCACACGGCGATGGCAACAAAAGTGCGATCGGAGGCACAGAGACAGATGACATCGCATACGAATCGGTAGATCTTCCGCCACATGCAGAGTGTGATTATCTCGAGTATGCTGCCATAGCAACTGTCGCCGATGTGATGGAACTCGTGGATGAGAACAGGATACTGGTGCGGCAGGGCCTGCTTCAGCTTGAGAACACAAAGCATGTTGGTCTGAGGGCGCTGCTCAAAGCACTCAGACTTGAGGATAGAAAACTGAAGGCTTCAGATGTCGGCTTCCGTATCGGACCCACGCTGAACGCTTCCGGAAGGATAGCCTCGGTCAAAGAAGCATTTGCTCTGCTGCAGTGTGAGGATGAGGCCGAGGCGGATGAGAGAGCCGGCAGGCTGGCCGCGTTAAATGCTGAAAGACAGGAGATGACGGACAGAGCCACTGAGCAGGCCGTGGATATGATCGAAAATCGCTTTCCGGGAATCGATGACGGAGACTGTGATGATATACTCGTTTTATATGTTCCGGGAGTACATGAGTCGATAGTCGGATTAGTTGCCGGAAAAATCAAAGAAAGATTTAATCATCCTGTAATTGCGTTTACTGACGCTGCTCCCGAGGATGACGGTGAGGAGAGGATCAAGGGATCCGGACGCTCTATCAGGGGCTATCATATGTTCAACGGCTTGATAAATTGTAAGGATCTGACGGTAGCGTTCGGAGGACATGAGTTGGCTGCCGGACTCACCATACCGAAAGAGAATCTGGAAGAGCTGACAAAACGGGTAAACGACGACAGTGAATTTACGGAAAAGGATTTCATACTAAAGATAAATATAGATGTAGCTACTCCGATATCGTATGTAACTGAAGGGTTGATCGACGAGTTGGAGGGGATGGCGCCGTTTGGAGTAGCAAACCCCAGACCGCTTTTTGCGGAGAAAGATCTGATGGTGAAGAATGTCAGATACCTTGGAAATGAGGGACAGCATCTGAAACTGACCGTAAGTGATGGCAAGGGATGCTCCTTAGATGCGATGAACTTTTCGGGTGCGGGAAGGTTTGATGAGTATATTGAGAGTGCCTATGGTTCAGGTGAGCTTGACAGGATCCGCAGAGGAGAGTCCGGGATCAGACTCGCACTAGCCTACAGACCTGAGATAAACGTATGGAATGACAGGCGAAGCATCCAGCTGATGGTGGAGGACTACAGATGATATATAGAGGAAGTGAGTTTCTTCCTATTATATATAGATAGTAATAATTGTTATATATAGATAGTATCATTGTGTAGATACTCAAGATTATTATTGACAGGAAAGGGATAAAAAATGGTAGAGATCAGTCTTTGCATGATAGTTAAGAATGAAGAGAAGGTTTTGGCGAGATGCCTCGACTCTCTCCACGGTCTGATGGATGAGATCATCATAGTTGACACCGGTTCGACCGACAAGACCAAGGAGATTGCCGCGAGGTACACCGATCAGGTCTATGACTTTGACTGGATTGATGATTTTTCTGCTGCAAGGAACTTTGCATTCTCAAAAGCGACCAAAGATTATATATATTCTGCGGATGCTGACGAGGTGTTAGATGCTGAAAATTGGGCAAAGTTTGATGTATTAAAACGTAACTTAATTACTGACATAGAGATCGTACAATTTATATACGGCAATCAGCTTGAGCAAGGTACGGCATATAATTATGATGAGGAGCTGAGACCGAAGTTGTTCAAAAGACTCAGGACATTTACCTGGATAGAGCCGGTCCATGAACAGATGAGGCTTGATCCGCTGGTATTTGATTCTGATATCGTCATCACACATAAGCCTGAAGGAGCACATAGCGGCAGAGACTTCCATATCTTCCTCGACCAGCATAAAAAGGGGGTCAGGCTTTCAAAACATCTGCATCATATGTATGCCATGGAGCTGTTTATCTCGGGTAGCGATCAGGATTTTTTGGATGCCGAGCCACTTTTCAGAGCTTCAGCTACGGATCCGCTGAGAAGTCTCGATGAGATCAGGGAAGCTGCGTGCGTAGTATGCCGCGCTGCGAGACTCAGGAAGGACGCGCATACTTTGCTTATGATGTCGTACAAGGATCTTCTGGCTGACGGCGCATCGGAGATGTGTTTTGAGCTGGGGAGATATTTCTATGACATGGGCGAGTTTGCCGAGGCTGGCCTCTGGTTCTACAACGCCATACATGAGACTGAACCCATACTG
>JAFSTZ010000220.1 GCA_017445525.1 Eubacterium sp. | reverse complement strand
TTCGGCAGCTTGCCGGAATCCATGATCATTTTTACTATGTGCTTATAAGTCTTTTTATCGGCATAAATAAGTATTGTCAGGCCTTCGGCCGTACCTTTGAATGCGTCCTTGCCTATGGATTTAACCTTATAAGCTACTCCGTGTATAGTCACTGAATTCTCTTCGATATGCTTTTTTCTGTTCGTATCAAGAGATCCTCCCATCTTCATCATCAATAATACTAACTCCACCCATCTCATGTTCCTTGGAGTAAGCATCCTCCGTCTCATCGACCGACTCGTGAAACCCGGTCAATGCCGCAAAGGGAGCAAACTGTGCAGCCCTGTTTTCGATAGACATCTTCTTTCTCTTCGACTCAGGTCCCGGCAGATCTATGATATCGCCGTACTTCTCTCTGGCAAGTCTCGCCTGCTCTTCAAGCTTATCCAACGCTTCTTTCTCCTGTCTCACATGCCTTTGATCACTTCTGCCGCGTCTGTTTCAGTGACTTCTCTGGCATATCTTCCATCATCAAACTGCATGACCTCACCTATTCCCTTTTGGAACACAAAACGAAGTTTTCCGTCGCGAACTTTTTTATCGGTATACAGTTTTTTCACAAGCTCATCCCTGTCGATATAATCGGGGATATCGACAGGAAGCCCGATCTTCTCCAAAAGAGCGATAACTCTGTCAACCTCTTCCTCGTTCATATAGCCATACTTAAGTCCCAGCTTCGCCTGCGCTACCAGACCGATGGAAACCGCCTGTCCGTGCAGAAGCTTGTAGTCACTGACTGTCTCCACGGCACGTCCTACTGTATGCCCGAGATTCAGTATCTCGCGGAGATTGGACTCTCTCTCATCCTTCATAACAACCCTGTACTTCACATCACAGTTATGTTCACTTATAAATGTGCAGGCTTCCGGATCAAGCCCGAGGATACTCTCATGGTTTTTCTCCAGATACTCAAACAGCTCAAGGTCAGCAAGACAGCCATGTTTTACAGTCTCTGCCAGACCATTTATAATATGCTCCTTCGGAAGAGTCTTCCAGGTGTCTATATCTACATAAACCTTCTTCGGCTGGTAGATAAGACCGATCAGGTTGGTCGCAAGCGGTGTATCAACCGCGGTTTTTCCGCCGACCGCAGCATCAGCGGCTGCAAGAAGCGTAGTCGAGTAATTGATATAAGGCACGCCCCTGCCAAAAGTACCCGCAAGGAATCCCACCAGATCGGAAACAACACCACCTCCGACAGCGATCACCATACAATCCCTGCGATAGCCCTGCGCCAGCATGGCATCTTCAAGCATCTCCTTTACCGAACGAACCTTGCTCTTCTCCCCTGCCGGGAACACAAAAAGCTCAGCCTCATATCCGGCTTCACATAATGCCTGGCATACAGGTCCGCCGTATAACTCTTCTACATGGGAATCGGTTATGACAGCGAGCTTTTTTATCCCGCCGTCAAGACCGCACTTTAGATCATCGATCAGCGTCTGTCCCAGACCGCTTCCTATCTCCACATCATAGGTATCATCTACAACTTTTTTTAGTTCTACATGAAAACTGCTCATGTTATATATCCTTTTCTTTTACAATTATTCTTATCTCTTTACACCGATTCCTCTGTTACCTTCAGATCAGATAAACCGGAATATATCACAACTCGATCCCGTTCTTTTTACATAACTCTCTGGCAGACTCTACGGAATCAACTCCTGTTGCATTCTTGATAGGAGCAAACTCGTTCTCCCTGATGACCTCATAAGACAGACACGAGTCAAGCATATGTATCAGGTCAAGCACCAGTTGCTCAAACTTGTAGCCGTTCGGCTCGGTAGGCTTAACCAGTTCTCCGCTCTCATCGATATACGGAATCTTCTTCTCAACTACATGAAGCATAGTCTGCTCCTTTGCTATACGGTTCAACGCAGAAACCTTGAAAAGATAGTTGAGGATAACACCGAAGTTGTATGCGGGATCACCCTTATCATCCTTTGCATCCATCATCTCCTGTGAAAGCTCATAATACTCAACTATCGAAGGTCTGCCATCCTCGAGACAGATAACACCTACCTTCTCATCCGGAGCTGCCTTCTTCACAACCTTGGCGCCTACCTCCACGCCTGCATCTATGGTAGCACCGACAAAAGCCGGATCACATATTCTCTGAAGAACATTATCAACCGCAAAAACATTCACCCACTCGATGCCCTCATCCTCTATGATCTTATCAAGTCCAGCCTTGATCATGGAAGAATACCAGCCGGCATTACCGTTCGGAGAGGTCGCAAGCTTGCCCTTGCCCTCCATGTAGAGCTTGCCGTTGTAGTCGCATGCCGGAGCCATATCCTGCTTGAAGAAGTTCACTCTGTCCGCCGGATAACCGAAGTAGTTTTTCTCCTTTAAAAATGCGATGGTTGCGTCGTTATTTTTATCACTTGTCATGATAAATAATCTCGGAGTCGCCCCTGCTTCATTGACTACATCGAGAAGGTTTTCTATGATCCTCTGGAATATAAATACCTCTTTTGTGATACCGATATTATACATACCCTTGGGATTGTCGGAACCGAGTCTGGTTCCCATACCACCGGCAAGAAGCAGAGCCGCCGTCTTACCTTCCTTTATGGCATTTATACCGATCTCTTTCAGTCTTGCCTTGTCTGCATCTATCTCATTGAGCTCCATGGTCTTGAGAGGCGAGAACACACCTCTTGCCGCTCCCTTTTCATCATAATGCTTCAGAACCTCCATATCAGTCTCTACTATCTCATCAATAAGAGACTGCTGCTCGTCCGCAGAAAGCTCATCAAAATACTTCAGTACATGCTCTTGTCCGTATTCCTTCAGTTTATCGACTGCCTGCTCTTTTGTTGCCATAGCTTATCTCCTTTCTGTTTAAGCATACTCTTCAACGAATCCGGCCTTTCCGCATATCACTCCGGGTTCAACCGATCCGACTGTTATTATCCGGAAAGCACTTCAATTCCACTTCTTCACAACCCACTTACCCGTCTCGGAAAGATCGCTTTTCTTCCACCCTCCTGTCTTCTGACAGTCCGATCTGATAAGTGATGCCGCCTCGTCTTTGTTACAGAGGCTCCAGGATACGTAACCGATCCCATGCTTCCTGAAAAGACTTATCCACGCATTTCCGCTTGACTTATCAAGTGTTCCCGCACCACTCGCCTCACAGATGGAAAACTCTGTACATAGTATCGGCAGCCCCTTACTGATAGCAGTCTTCACACGATTCCTCAGATCATCCTTGTGTGTTGCCGCATAAAAATGTAACGTATAGCAAACATTTTTCTTGTACTTTCCGGTCAGTCTGTCACCCGCTACAACATCGACATCCTGCGACCAAGTAGGAGTACCCACTACAATTATATTCTTTGAAAACTTTCTGATCAGCGGTATGATCTTTTTGGCATAAGGTTTTATGTCGCCCCATGTACACCCGTTAGGTTCATTGCATATCTCCCAGATGATGTTTTTCCTCTTGCCGTATTTCTTTGCAAAGTGCTTGAAAAATGCTTTCGCTCTGTCATAACTCATCATGGGTTTGTTTTCATTCAGTATATGCCAGTCGATGATCACGTACATGCCGAGCTCGGTTGCCGCCTTGACACCTCTGTCTATAGTCTTCCAGCAAGTTGTGGTATTGTACCCCTCTCCCTCACTTGAGTAGCATGCGAGACGGACAGTGTTCGCTCCCCATTTCTTGCAAGTCTTAAAAGCCGACTTGTTTACAAAATCAGGAAACCATGCGATACCGTGTGTGCTCGGTCCCTTTATCAGGAATTTCTTTCCATTTTTATCTACTATAAATCTTCCCCTAACCTTCAGTCGTCCGTGTTTTTTAACCGTACCTGAAACGACCGCACCGGTTACATCTTCATCGTCTGTATCAACTCCCGTAGCATCCTGACCGCCATCACCCGGTGATGAGGTGGCACCCGGATCACTGCCCGGCGCCTGTGTCGAAACAGGCTCCCACGTAGCATTCGGATCAGGGTTTGACGGAAGTGATGATGTCCCCTCTCCGCTGTCAGCCTCAACTATAAGCTGATATCCGGTAGGGAATCCGGCAAAGTCTGTCTGCTCACTCATGCCGAACTCAACCGACTTACCCGGTTCTATATCCTTGTTCCAGTCAACATTCTTTGCAGTGTACTCGCCGTTTGCAGTCTTCTTTACATCGGCATTCCAGACATTTGAGATCTTGCCCTTGTAGGAGAACTTCAGCGCCCAGTTCTTCAGCGGCTTGCTTCCGGTATTAACGATAGTTACGTTACCGGTAAAACCGCCCTCCCAGGAGTCTCTTATCTCAAAAACAACCTTATATCCGGTTCCTACATACGCATCATGCTTTGTTTTGCCGTCCCAGCCATCTGCCGCTCCGGCTTTATTCATATAAATGATGTCGGGCTCAGCTGACTGTACAGACTTAGGCTGCTCACTCTGAGATACACCATCCGATCCTGCAGACTGCTCAGTCCCCAGCTGTGACTGTCTGTCATCATCACCGGCTACTGCCCGGTCAGACGCAGC
>JAFSTZ010000219.1 GCA_017445525.1 Eubacterium sp. | reverse complement strand
GATTATCTATAAGGCTGTTGGCCTGATCCTTATATTTATCGGTGCTTTGATATTTTTCGGGCATCAGATGAAGACAAATTATGAGGTGACCGGCGAGCAGCTTTCTTTATCGGAAGAGACACTTCCGGTACTTATTCTCGAGACTGACGGACATGAGATAAATCCTCTGTATGCTTACGCTGCATCTATGTCTTCGAACGTCATCAGAGAGTCCATGACGCCGTTGAGTCATGATAAAAAAATCACTATACATATCAGTGATTCCAAGAATCATCTGACCGGACTTGAATACAGTATCATAGATCGTGAAAATGGTGAAGAATACGTACATGAACAGATCAAAGGTTTTACTGCCGGTCAAAAGGATGTTGAGTTGACTATCGACTACTCGATAGCGACCTCTACGGAGTATATACTCGATCTTGGGGGTGTTATGGAGGATGGACGACAGGTTCATTACTATACCAGGATCAAGTATTATATGGACGGCTCGTCGATGGACGAGAAGCTGGCATTTATAAAGGAGTTCCACGAGAATACTTTCAAGAAAAATAAGATCGAGGATATAGCTCGTTACTTGGAGCCCGATCCGAACGCCCGCAACTCTACTCTCGCCAGGGTTACCATCGCATCGAGTTCGGATCTGGTTACCTGGGCAGGGATGTCTCCCAAGATAATATCAGATGAATATATAACCATAAAAGAGTACAATATGGAGACTGCATGCGTGCAGTACAATTACTATGTAAAAGCGAATACAAGTGTCGGTGAGGAGAACTATCATATAAAGGAATTCTACCGTGTGAGGCATATCCCCGGGCAGGATTTTTTGCTTGCATTTGAAAGAACTATGGAGGCGGTATATGACACTGAAAATGCCAACATTGCCGGCTCTCAGTTAAAGCTTGGGATAACATCAAAAACCAATGGAAAACTGCTTGAGACGCGTGACTCAAAGGGGTTGTATTTTTCCAGAAACGGCAGACTGTTTTTCTACGATATGGAAGAAAACAAAATGCATGAATTGTTCAGCATTTTCAGTGATAAAGCCGACTATATTTACCGCGCTTACGATGAGCACGATATGCGATTGATCTCTGTTGATGAGGAGGAAGCTCTCTTTTTTGCGGTTGCAGGATACCAGCCGAGAGGAGCTTACGAGGGTGATGTCGGAGTTGTTTTATATCGATGCACCAGAGACGGTGAGGTGGAAGAACTGGTAAACCTTCCTATGGATACTTCTTATCAGCAGCTTGCCATCGACTTTGAAAACTTCAGTTATGTTTCGCCGAGGGATGTTTTCTATTTCACAGTAGCAAACACTGTTTATGCATATAATATCTCCGGAAAAAGACTTGAGATACTCCAGAAAAATGTCAAGGATATCTCGTTCAAAACCATGGAGAATTCTCATTGTTATGTGTGGTCATCATCTCTGTCAAAGGGGTATGGCGACAGCATCACTATCTATAATCTTGAAAATGATGATCATCAGTTGATAGTAACTCCCGATGATGATACTTATGTGAGGTTATTCGGTACCATCGAGAGCAACGTGGTTTATGGTTATGTAAAAAAGGATCAGATAGAAAAGCAGAGTGACGGCACGATGATGATACCTGCGTATCAGCTTCTGATCGCAGATATCTATGGCAAAGTAGTTAAGACGTATGAGAATGAAAACTACTTTATCCGTGATGCTGTCGGATCCGGGAACGTGGTAAATATCAAGCTCTGTCAGAAGACGCCCGATGGGTATAAAAATATGGGCGAGGACTCCATCCTGAACAGGTCGGCGATCAAGGCTCCG
>JAFSTZ010000024.1 GCA_017445525.1 Eubacterium sp. | reverse complement strand
CTCCTCAAGAGATGTAAACTTCCTCGGGCCGTCATCAGGCTTAACTACCGGTGCAGGATCAGCTGCCACAGGCTTCTCCGGCTCAGGCTGCTGCACCTTCGGCTCCTCATGCACCACAACCGGCTCAGGCTCCGCCTGCTGTACCTTGGGTTCCTCATGTACGGGCTTCTCCGGTTCCGCAGTCTTTGCGTAGGACTCGTTCATCGCCTGCAAAGGCAACTCTTCAACTACATCCTTGTCGCAGACTCTTGCATTCAGACCGGCCTCCCGACCGTTTAACAAAACTCTGTCAACCCTGTCAAGTCCCGCAAACTCCAACAAAAAGCTGACAGTATGAAAATCAAATACCTGTATATCGTCGTCATCCTTTACGGAATACATGGAAGTTTCCGGAACTCCATTAACTTCAACACGTTTCGGGATGATGATATCCTTTCCGAAAAGCTTAAGCGTGATCTCCTCGCGGCACTCCGCTATCTGTCCGAGAGTTATCGAACCTTTTTCTCCTTTTGTCGAAGGCCTGAGGACGATGTTGTCATTCTCAAGTACAGGGTCGTTCAGACTGACCTCTTTATGATTCTTGCGAACGGTAACTACCTCTCCGCTCCCTCCCTTTACCTCACGCTTTTCACCGTTTACCGTGTAGTAAAGCGATTCGCCTTTAACCGGGAAGAGATTTTCCTTTTTGAACCCGGATGTCAGACAGGCATCAAGTACAGTCACCTTGCCGTTATCATACAGCTTGACCGGCTGTTCATTCACCGTTACATGTATAAAATTGTTGCTCTGTTCATACGCACTCAGGCAGATACCGATAGGCGTCACCATCATGGAATCCTTGCGGACATCATCACCCGGAAAATCGATGTTGGATAAAACATCTGCGCCTCTTATGGCAACTCTCTTTAACGGAAGATCAAGATAGTCAGCAAGCTTCTCGGTAAATCCCTCCTGAAGCCCTCCGCCTCCAACGATAAACACGGCACTCACGGACTTGCCGCCGTTCAGCTCGATGATACGGTCTGCAATCTTTTTGGTGATATGATCCACGGTCGACTCGGTGATGGCAACCACCTCTTCTCTGGTGGTCCTCAGCGTATCTCCGAAAATATTTTTAAAGTTCGCGATCTTTCTCTGAGCCGTCTTTCTCTTGATGGTCTCAGCAGTCTCAAAATCAGTCAGATACTCTTTGGCGATAGCTTCCGTGACCTCATCGCCGGCAAGCGGAATCATGCCGTATGCGATGACTGTACCGTCCTTCACGATAGAAAGATCGGAAGTTCCGGCTCCGACATCAACAAGAGCAATGTTCAGCAGTCTGAACTTCTCAGGTATAGCAACATTTATAGCCGCTATGGGCTCCAACGTAAGACTGGCAACATGCAATCCGGCATTCTCGACTGCAGCATACAGTCCCTCTACTACCTCGTCCGGCAAAAATGTTGCGATAAGATCGATGGCGATAGACTTTGCAGGGTGTTGCTCCAACATATCCATCTGATAACCGTTCAGATAATATCTGGCAGGCGAATATCCGACACAGAAAAACTTTTTATCCTTGTGATCGGTATCCTCTCTGATCTCCTCATAAGCCTTCTCAACTCCGGACATCTCCATGGATCTGATATGATCACGGTTGACCTTGGTCTCCTCAGGAAAATCCATCTCCACGTGAACAGTCCTGGTTTTCAACACACGACCGGCAGCAGCTATACTAACCTCGCTCAGCGACTGCTGAAGCTTCTTCTCAAGTGCCGTCTTTACCTCGACGATAGTTCTGGAAACCGTCTTGATATCATGTATCTGTCCATCAATAACGGCTCTGGTTGAGTGCTCGACAGACTCCTGTGCCACCACGACAAAGCGGTCAACACCGACACGATATCCGACGGTGCCGACGATGCTCCTGGTGCCTATATCCAAGCCGAAAACATATCCTTCGTAGTTGTTATCCAAAGGTCTTTCCCCCAAAAACTCACATTTAGAGACATTATAACACAAATAACTGCAAAATAAAAGGGAAAAATGATTTTTTTTATCATTTTTTCCCTCTATAAAAATGTGTCGGCACAAAAAGTACCGAAAAAGCAAGATTCTACATAAGTAGACACGCGAAATTTGTTATCAAAATGATCCAAAATCACACGACAAACAGAGGTCTCATCTCAGTGTGCCGACTCCCAGTCATCACCCCGGCAAACCTCGGCAATCAGCGGAACACTCATCTCACATGCACCCGTCATCTCCTCGGAGAGTATCCTCTTTACCTGCTCAATCTCGTCGGGAGCAGTCTCTATCAGCAGCTCATCATGTATCTGGAGTATCATCCTGGACTTAAGTCCCTCATCCTTCAGGCGGTTCCACACTCGTATCATAGCTATTTTTATGATATCTGCGGCCGTACCCTGTATGGGTGAGTTCATCGCGATCCTCTCGCCGAACTGACGCTGCATAAAGTTCTTGGATGACAGCTCCGGCACAGGTCTTCTCCTGCCAAACATCGAAGTCACGTAACCCTTCTTTTTTCCATTTTCTACAAGTGTCTCCAGGAACTTGTGGACACCGGGGTATGTCGCAAAATAATCCTCTATGTATTGCTTTGCCTGTTTTTGAGAAATATCCAAATCTCTGGACAGACCGAAACCGCTGATCCCATATACGATACCGAAGTTTACAGCCTTCG
>JAFSTZ010000218.1 GCA_017445525.1 Eubacterium sp. | reverse complement strand
TATAACAGCTCAATATCCTTTTCATCCAGACATGCAGGCTGATAGTGGAACGAGTAGTTCATACCACCGTCCGGCATATGCGATACTGTCAGATACATCTTCTTGGTTGCGGCTCCGTTTGCAAACCAGTGGAAGTGGAAAGGTACTCCCTTGAGACTGTCATTCTCAACCGCAAGCGGTGCAGGCTGGTATGTCAGATAACAGCTTACATAGCTCGTGTTATCAGGGATGTTGTACCGTTTTTTCACCTCATCCATGATCAACTGCAGATCGTAGTTTGAGTGCATATAAATCTTGTTCTGTGTACTCTGTATCTCGTATGCCGCCGAGATAAAATCCGTATCCGGAGTGATCACTGTACGACAGGGGAACATGATCGTACGGCTTCCTCCCGAACGCCACTCATCATGAGTCGAACGACGGGATATGAAGTTCTGTATCGTGATATCTTCCTGTCCGTTGTTTACCTTTGACAGATATGTTCTGAGTCCCAGCAACAACAGATTGCACGGAGACAGAGAAGTATTCCTGCAAAAGCTCATAAGTCTTTTGGTGGGCTCCGGCTCGAGCTGATAATTCTTTACTGTAACAAACAGATCCTTCAGCTCGATATCAGCGGCGCGCAGCTTGGGATTTTTATGCTTCTTTCTGGACGCCTCAAGCACTGATGGTCCCTTGAAGTCTGAGTAGAGTGGCTCACCCAGTGTATCAAACTGTTCATCCCAAAAACGCTTATCTTTTTCAAAACGCTTCTTGTTTTCCATCTTTTTCAGATCATCCTGAAGCACCTTTTCAAAGTCCGGGAGATCCTCAGGCATAGGTGTACCGAACTTGTAGTGGCTGTATAACTGAAGTATATCATCCACCATGATGCCCATACCGACCGAATCGATAAGCCGGTGATCCATGTGTACAAAAAATCCCTTGTAGTTGTCCGGCAAAAGCATCAAAAAGAACTCACACAGCGGGATGTCATCTCCATCAAAAGTATTGTAAGCCCACTGCTGCATAGTTTGATCAGCTTCACTCATCGTCATATCCGACAGATCTCTCAATGGGATATCACGCCTGTCCGACTGCACGAGATACTGTTTGACATCACCGTTTTTATCCGGCTTTGTCATACGCAGGCGGAGACAGCCATATCGCTTGAACTCCTCCTTGATCGCCTTTTTCAGCACCTCGATATTTATAACACCCTGCAGTGCTACGACGATGCTGACTCCTGAAACCTGCTGTGTCTTGTAGGTTTTTATCCACTGATGGTGCATGTTCTGCGCCGGCGTAAGTGGATAAAGTGTTTTGTTTGTCTCCTTCATACTACCTCCTTTTTCATTCGCCGTTTCTTATGTCATGCATATGCTTTTTGTACTCCATCATCCTGTCTCTGTACTTGGCTGCAGACTCGAAATCAAGCTCTGTTGCTGCATGATTCATCTTCTTGAGCATATCTCTGGCAGCCTTCTCAAGTTCCTTATAGGACATGGATTCAGGATCCTTCTTGGTCTCCGTGATATCGGCATCCGCCTTTGATGATATACGTATCAGGTCACGCACGGCTTTTTCTATGGACTTGGGTGTGATACCGTGTTCTTTGTTGTATTCATCCTGGATCTTTCTGCGGCGGTTGGTCTCCGAGATAGCTTTTTTCATGGAGTCGGTCTCAGTATCCGCATACATGATGACTCTTCCGTTTACGTTTCTGGCAGCTCGTCCTATGGTCTGAACGAGAGACGTCTCCGATCTCAGAAATCCCTCCTTGTCCGCATCCAATATCGCCACCAGCTGAACTTCCGGTATATCAAGTCCCTCACGGAGCAGATTGATACCCACCAAAACATCAAACTTATCGAGTCGCATATCACGTATGATCTCCATGCGTTCCAGAGTATCGATATCTGAGTGGAGATACCTGACTCTGATATCTGCCTCCTTCAGAAACTTGGTCAGATCCTCTGCCATCCTTTTAGTCAGGGTAGTCACGAGAACCTTGCCGGGGCGACTAACATCGGATTTACCATCTGATCCTGCCGGATCATCAACTGTTTCATCAGGAGCTGTCAAGGCCGCTGACTTTTCATCCACCGCAGATGCCTGTCCTCCTGTTACACGTCTTATCTCTCCGATCAGATCATCCACCTGCCCCTTTATAGGACGTACTATAACCTCGGGATCAAGCAGTCCTGTCGGTCTCAATATCTGCTCGGCTCTGAGCAGCTCGTGGCTTTCCTCATACTTGGCAGGAGTTGCAGATACAAACAGCATCTGATTGATATGCGACTCAAACTCCTCAAAAGAAAGCGGTCTGTTGCACTTGGCAGACGGCAGGCGAAAACCGTAGTCAACGAGTGTTGACTTTCTGGACTGGTCGCCGTTGTACATGCCCCCGATCTGCGGGATAGTCATATGTGACTCATCTACTATGATGAGAAAATCATCCGGAAAATAATCCAAAAGTGTCTGCGGCGAGTCATCGGGCGTTAATCCGTTTAAGTGCATGGAGTAGTTCTCTATGCCGGAACAAAAGCCTGTCTCACGCAACATCTCTATGTCAAAGTTCGTTCTCTCGGATATCCTCTGGAGTTCCAAAAGCTTTCCTTCTTTTTTAAAGAAATCCTTCTGAAGCTTCAACTCTGCCTCTATCCTCGATATAGCAGTCTCCATCTTATCAGGTGCCACGACGTAGTGCGAGGCAGGGAAGACCACCATATGTTCAAGCGTGTTCAGCGGCTCACCGGTCAGCACATCGATCTCCGTGATCCTGTCCACCTCATCTCCGAAAAACTCAACTCTGAAAGCCCTGTCAGTCGCCGATGCAGGAAAGATCTCCACAGTATCCCCTCTTACCCTGAAGGTTCCACGGTGAAAGTCCATATCATTTCTCGTAAACTGTATGTTGACAAGCTGTCTGATGACATCATCTCTGTCTTTCTCCATACCCGGACGGAGCGACACTGTCATGTTCTGATAGTCGATGGGGGATCCGAGACCGTAGATGCACGAAACACTGGAGATGATGACGACGTCCCGTCTCTCCGTGAGTGCAGCAGTGGCTGAGTGACGCAACTTATCGATCTCATCATTTATAGAGGAATCCTTTTCTATATAGGTATCGGTTGACGGCACGTACGCCTCCGGCTGATAATAGTCGTAATAAGACACAAAATACTCCACGGCGTTCTCAGGGAAAAACTCCTTGAACTCACCGTAAAGCTGTGATGCGAGAGTTTTATTGTGGGCTATGACCAGTGTGGGCTTATCGAGCTGCTGTATGACATTGGCCATGGTAAAGGTTTTGCCGGAACCGGTCACTCCGAGAAGGGTTTCAAACTGGTTGCCCTCTCTGAAACCCTGAACTATCTTTTCTATAGCCTGAGGCTGATCGCCTGTCGGCTTAAACGGTTGATGCAGTTTAAAAGGCATAATGCTCCTTTCATGGCTGGTATTCCATATCTCTTATAAGTATCTGTTTCATCAACTCAGCTGTTTATCGCTCTCGTTCTGATCGTTCTGAGTATCGGTTTCTCTCTTGTCCATACGACTCTCATATTCGTCCTTTGGCAGAGGCTTGGAGAAGTAATATCCCTGTATCATATCACATCCCTGTTCACTCAGGAAATCAACTTCATCCTTCTCCTCAACGCCCTCAGCAACAGTTCGCATATTCAGTCTCTTGGCGAGATTGATCGCCTCGGAGATGACGACGGCCTTTCTCTCCGGATCAGCATCGCCCCGGAAAAACTCCGCGTCAAGCTTCAACACATCCAGATCCATATCCTTCAGCGAGTTCAGTGATGAGTAACCCGAGCCAAAGTCATCCATCGATACCGAGAACCCGTACGACTTCAACCTCTCGATAGACTCGATGATCGCATTTTTATCATCAAAGAAAGCACTTTCCGTCAGCTCTATCTCGATAAACTCATGCGGTGTCCCGACCTCGTCCACCATGTTTCGTATCTGCTCAGCCAGATCGCTCTCGGCGAAGTGGGCTCTCGATACATTGACCGATACAGGCACGCACTTCATCCCGGCATCGAGCCAGTTCTTCTGATCCCTCGCCACATGACAGATCATATAGTGATCTATCGACGTTATAAATCCGTTGTTCTCAAATATCGGTATAAATCTTCCGGGCGGCACAAATCCAAACTCCGGCGACTGCCATCTGATGAGCGCCTCCGCTCCTACAAGCTCCTCTGTATCCGGTGAGTACTTGGGCTGATAGTAAACCACAAACTCTTCGTTATCAAGTGCCTTCTGCTGGTATTCCTCAACCATCTCAGCCCATCGCTCATCCTCCAGAAGCTTTTCATCAAAGAATGCGATACCGCTGTCAGCCGTCGATTCGAGTGTCGACTTCGCAGTCACTGCATTGTTATAAAAATGCTCCAGCCCGGTGTCCTTTCTCTTCTTTTTCTTGCCTTCAATTATGTTCGGTTCGATGATCTGGACACCCGCCTGAAACTGAAATGAGCGATATGCCTGAGTATGTCCGGCCATCATCGGTCCGGCATCCCTCATATCCATGTCGTTCAACCGCTCAAGAAGAGTCGAGAATCTCTGTCTGACCGCGTCATCTGTCGGTGCCTCCATCAGCAGAGCAAATGACGATGAACTGACGTGAGCCAACAACTCCTCGTTTGGTATCAGGTTCTGTGAGATGATAGCAGATATCCTCACCAGTATATTGTTTCCCTCTTCAGGAGTATGACACATGCAGAAGTTTCTGAACTTTACTATCGTAAGATGCATGACTGCATATCGTTTATCTGCATTTTTGCTCTTTCTCAGAATCTGATTTCCTTTGAGCATGAATGCCATCCTGTTGTTGCCCCTCGTCACCTCATCGACCAAAAACAGCTCAGTGATCTTCCTTCTCCTCGAAAACTCACCCACAATCCTGATGATACGGAAGATCAGGAAAAACAGCATGATGATGTTCATCGCTATAAATATAGCCAAAAGAACAAAGAAATCAGAAATCCTGACTCTGATATGTCCCTTCACTATAAATGTACTGTTATCATTCAGCGGAACTCCGATCCACAGGGGCATATCCGCATATCCGGTTGCGATGACCGTCTCGTCGTCCTTACCTGCTGCCGTACCACCGCCGTCTAAGGCTATCTGGTCTTCAGTCCAATGCATGTTTCTCAGATTCAGTACGACCATCCCCGCACTGTCATACACCAGATAATCTTCCTCTGTATCCTCATAGACTGTATAGTTTCTTTTGCCGAAGACAAATCCCATCTCTCCGCCGTTCTCACTACAGGTGTTAACACTGTCTCCGTCAATCACTGTACCGTCGGCATCTCTGACAAAATACTCATACCCGTTGCTCTCTGCTATCTTTTCAAAACTGACATCACTGTTATGACTGTTCAGATAAATATCAGCGATCTGCCTGACTATCTTATATTCATCGTCAACTTTCGAGTCTATGGAATATAACATAAAAAATATGACCGCGACATTTATTATAGCAAAAATGATAGTAAATGTTATGACCGATATCACTATAGATGACCATGTATGTTGATTCTTCAGTTTCAGGAACTTCTTTTCTTTTGTGTTTGACATATTTTTTCCCTTTCAAAACCAAGTCTTAAAAAATAGCCTTGATACATGCATTATTCGGTGCAAATCCGATACCGAGTTTTTCTTTTGTCTGAGGATCCGCCAGATCATACCACCTGTCCGAGATCCTGATATATGATTGGTCTTTCTCCGAAGATGCTTTATAACGCAGATGTCCGTCAAACGCCTCTTCGCCTTCCACAGGCGCTGCCCCGGAGTATCTCACTTCTATGCGAAAACCATCCGCTTCAACATTTTTATCAAGGGGAACCGTGTAGTAGCTGGCAGGCCCTCCGAAAGCTCGACTCACAAGATTACCACCCTCCTCTTTTGCCGCCGGCAAAGAGTCTCCGGACAGCCTGGCGGGCTCATCAAACGATGCCTTCTGCTCATGGAGAAGCTCGCCT
>JAFSTZ010000217.1 GCA_017445525.1 Eubacterium sp. | reverse complement strand
TTTTGAACCTCTCGGGATCGGAGGTGGTTGGGAAAACCTTCACCTCGCCCCGCAGTCCGTGCGGCCTGGTTACAACGCCGATTCGTAACATGTCATCAGTATTAATCAAACTAATTCTCCTAAGACGCGCGAGGCCTCCCGGACAGACTACGAAGAAACAGTCCACAGGACTGTTTCCCTGCACACTATGGTGTCGAATCCCTTCGGGATTCTCGTTGTCCGTTAGACTCAAATGGACATATACACATGCAGCCGGATGCAAGCATCCGATGCATGTGTATCATGTCCATCCTCGCGCTTTATCGCTCACTTGATATCCACCATAATCTTTTTGTCCGTCTTAACCCCACCAGCGGCGCGGATAACGGTACGGATAGCCTTGGCTATACGTCCCTGCTTGCCGATGACCTTGCCCATATCATCAGGTGCAACTGTGAGGTTCAGCGTGATCTGACGATCGTCCTCTTCCTCGGTCACAACAACTGCGGAAGGGTCATCTACAAGAGATCTTGCGATCACTTCTACTAACTCTTTCATATCCATATCCTCCCGTAGTCAGACTCAGTTAATGCCTGCCTGCTTGAAAAGACGTGCAACAACGTCTGTCGGACGAGCGCCGTTTGCAAGCCACTGCTTAGCTGCTTCCTCATCGATCTTGACCTCTGCAGGCTCCTGGTTGGGATCATAGGTTCCGATCTCAGCGATGTTCTTGCCATCACGAGGTGATCTCTCATCTGCAACTACGATACGATAGAAAGGTGTTCTCTTCTTTCCAAGTCTCTTCAAACGAATCTTAACCATTTTTCTTTCCTCCTAAAAATATGAATGTTTATATCTCTACTCATAAATCTGTGATCATATCGGCCGGAGTTTCTGTGCCGTTTTCAGTTTACGAGGTAGATTCTTGATCGATCGCTGTGTTACATGATACACAGCTCTTTCCGACAACAAACTTATGGAGCACGTCGGAAATAGATATCAGAACGGGAAACGCATCCCGCCGGGCATGCCTTTTTTCTTGCCCTTGCCACCCATCATGCCTGACATCTGCTTCATCATCTTTTTGCTCTGTTCAAACTGCTTCATCAGACGGTTGACTTCACTGATATCAACGCCTGCTCCGGCAGCTATCCTTCTCTTTCTGGAAGGATTGATGATAGATGGATTGGATCTTTCCTTTTTTGTCATGGAGTAGATGATGGCTTCGGTTCCCTTCAGCGCATCATCATCAATATCTATATCCTTGGGAAGTCCCATACCCGGGAGCATTTTTAATATGCTCGAGAGGCCGCCCATCTTTTTCATATTCTGCATCTGAGAGAGGAAGTCGTTGAAGTCAAACTCTGCCTTCTTGAACTTCTTGGCCATCTCTTTGGCTTCTTCCTCATCGATCTCAGCCTCAGCCTTCTCGATAAGTGAAAGCACATCCCCCATACCGAGTATACGTGAGGCCATACGATCCGGATAAAATTGCTCGAGATCCGAAAGCTTCTCACCCATACCTACATAGTAGATCGGCTTGCCGGTCACGGCGCGGATGGACAGTGCCGCACCACCTCTGGTGTCGGAGTCAAGCTTTGTCAGGATAACTCCATCTATAGTGAGCTTTTCATCAAAGGTCTTTGCGACATTTACGGCATCCTGACCGGTCATGGCATCTACGACAAGGACGGTCTTGTGGATGTCCAGTTCTTCCTTTATCCTCTGCAGCTCGCCCATCATCTCTTCATCGATATGGAGACGTCCGGCTGTATCGAGGATGACAAGGTTGTTACCATTTTTCTTGGCATGTTCCACTGCTGCCTTTGCTATATCAACGGGTGAATGCTCCGTACCCATGTCAAATACGGGGACACCCTGCTTCTCACCATTTCTCTTTAACTGGTCGATAGCGGCCGGTCGGTAGACGTCACAAGCTACCAAAAGAGGTCTCTTGCCCTGCGCCTTGAACTTGCCGGCAAGCTTCGCCGTGGTGGTCGTCTTACCTGCACCTTGAAGACCACACATCATCAGGATGGATATGGTCGAACCGGGGATGAGGTCAAGCTCGACTGTCTCCGAGCCCATCATCGCGACCATCTCTTCATTTACATACTTTATAACGGTCTGTCCGGGCGTGAGAGAGTTCAGCACGTCCTCTCCTATGGCCTTCTCCTGGACTTTTTTGGTAAAATCCTTGACGACCTTGAAATTAACGTCCGCCTCGAGGAGAGCCATCTTGACTTCCTTCATGGCGACCTTGACGTCCTCCTCAGTCAGACGTCCCTTGCTGCGGAGTCCCTTGAAGACATTTTGAAGTTTTTCAGATAAGCTGTCAAAAGACATAAGAGCCTCCTTTTATATCATCATGCCATAACGGCAACCAAAGTTTCACCATCTGTAACAAACAGATCTTAATCATACAGAAGCGTCAAATACTTCTTCAATCTCTGCCAATAAACGCTCTCTTTCAACCTGATCCATCCTGGCTTCTGATATGATCTCAACCAGATGTTTCTCCCGTTCGATCAGATGAAGCTTGTCCTCATACTCACGGAGCTTTCTTCTGATGCGGTTGATCTTGTCATAAATCCCCTGCCGTGTCATACTATACTTCTCTGACAACTCTCCGAGAGACAGGTTCTCATAGACATAATACTCAAATATTTCTCGCTGATCTTCCTTAAACAACTCTCCATACCGGTCATAGAGTTCAGCCAATACAACCAGCTCCTCAGGCGTTGTCAGCGACGTTTCAATCGATGCACTCATAAAACCACCTGTAAAGTTTTTTTCTTTACAGGTGGTAAGTATAACCGATATTCCCTGATATGTCAAGTGTTTTTTCACGAAAAACCTTCCTTTGAAACCTTCATCGTGCGAGTTCGACATCCCGGTTTCTCTTTCTGAGTATCACCGTACCGATCGCCATGAGTACCGCTCCGATCCCCACCTCAACCAGCACAACCTCTGTTGCCTGGACATCTGTCATCAGGAAAGGCACATGCGCCTGCATCCACTCCGGGAAAACGATGATACAGACAGCGATACTGTTGTTCAGGCAGTGAAGGATCGCTCCCGGCAGGATGCTTCCCGTTTTATACAGGATAAATGCAAACGCTCCGCCAAGCAGCGCCGTCGCAGGAAACCTGACAAGGCTGGTATGATAGATGCCAAAGATCACCGCAACAAAAAGTATAGATATACAAGGCTTGAAACGTGACATAAATGCAGACATCAGATAACCTCTGAACAATCCCTCCTCACAGATGGCCGGCATCACGGCAACTACGATCCAAAGCCATGGCGCAGGTCCATCCAGTACGTTCATCAGCGCATCCGTAACAACCTCCCCCTCCTGCGGGAACAAACTGTAGACCACGGAAGTAACTGCCTGTCCAAAAGAAATGATACCTATCCCGAATACAAGTCCTCCGATCCAACCACGCACAGACGGAAATCTGATAGAAAAGGTTTTCTTTATGTCCTTCTTTGTATATACAGCCATCGCAACCGGCAGGGCGATGATGAGTACCTGTGTCCATGCAACTCCGTTTAGCCCGAGCTTTGCCTGGAGAAGTCCTCCCACTACCATAAGCAGTAAGAATCCAACCATAGCAATAAACCAGCCGTCGCCCGATGAGGGAACTCCGCCGGGTTTCATGTTGGATCTTCTCTCGAGAAGCGCAAGCGCATTCTTCCCTTCATCAAAAAGCACTGCCTCCGTGCGATACATCCTGCCGAGTATCATGATAATCAGGCCGGTATAAACCGCCGTCGAAAGGATAACTATCATAACCGTCTGCGCACTCGCCTTGAACAAAAGCAGATTCTTTATCAGCAGACAGACGTTTGCAACCGGGATCATGGACATGGTAGTATCCAGCTCGATATTCGGGATAAATCCGAGGTATCCTGTCAACATAACTGCGATCATGATCGGAGAAAGATAGGTGCTGGCTTCTTTATTGCTCTTGGCAAAACACGTTACACACATGCAGATCGAAGTCAAAAACAGCGACAGCACAACCAGAGCAGGCAGCGAGATAAGTATCGCCGGAACAAATGTCCCCACGCTGATATTACCAAAGTTCACTCCCACCGCGCTCTCAGCCATAGACAGTACATATGCACCGAGTCCGGCCATGGATACAACACTCAATATCGTCGTTACGATCCCGACAAGCGCCACCGCAAAGAACTTTGCTATGATGATCTGCGTCCCGGTGACAGGCATCATAAGAAGCGTCTCCAGCGTACCTCTCTCCTTCTCTCCCGTGGTCGCATCCATAGCGGGCGAGAACACTCCGGAAACAAGACTCATCACCAACATAAATGGTATGATGGTTCCCAGGAAAAATCCGAGCGACTGCTCTGACGTTGCGGTATCCTGAGAGTCAAGCTCTATCGGATTCAATATCTCGGAAGGGTCGAGTCCCTCCGACTCCAGGCTTTCCTCAACAAGCTCCTGCTTGACATCTGATACTGCTTTACCTATAATCCCCGCAGCATTCGATGAGTTGGTTATCGATGAATTATAAAAAAGTTTATAACTGCCATCTATATATGATAAATAAGCATCGATCGACTCTTCCTCAAGTGATGCTTTGATCATGTCATATAACTCTTTACCTACCGCCTCTGATCTCATATCTATGTCTTCCATAACAGCATCTTTTGATGTACTGTCAGGATCATATGCCTCAGCCGATACATCCGAACCATCAGATGTTACATCTCTCAGATGATTGATCATTTTAAAATCATCCGTATCAAAGTAGCTGATCTTGTATGATGTTTTTTTCTTGTTATCTTCCTTTTGGATATCATCGATACTTCGCACCAGCATATCATCAGGCATCCCGTCAAGCACTATATCATACGTCTGTACGCCGGCACCGGTCTGCATCATACTCATGATAAAAAATGACAGCAGAAAAATAAGCGGATAGATGATGACCGGAACCAGAAACATCATCAAAACCGACTTGCGATCTCGCAGTACGTCCTTTATCTCTTTCCTAAACAGGATACCGATGATCCTTTTGTTGCTGACCTTGTTCACTCCTGCCTCCATTCCGCCGCCTCGCCGATGGTGGCAAAAAAAGCATCCCTCATGGTATCCGATCCCGTACTCTCCATCAGATGAGCCGGCGTATCCTCGCATACTATCCTGCCTTTTTCGAGAAGCAGGAGTCTGTCGCAAAGATACTGAGCCTCCTCCATGTAATGTGTCGAATACAGGATGGTCTTTCCTCTCTGCTTCTCATCCTTCATAAACTCGATGATAGAACGACTGCTGATCACATCAAGTCCAAGAGTAGGTTCGTCAAAAATATAAATATCAGGGTCATGGATCAGGCACCTGGCGATTTGCGCTCTCTGCATCTGTCCCGTAGAGAGCTTTGCTATACGGTTATCAACAAACGAAGTCATGTTTAACACTTCTATGAGATATGACGTCCTCAATCTGATATCACTGTCACTCATGCCATAGGTTTCTCCGAAAAGCTTCATGGTCTCACGAACAGAGAACCTGTCATACAACTTGGTATTCGCAGACAGATAACCGATATGCTTTCTCACTTCAACAGATGTATCATGCTTCTGATCCGACGAAGAGTCTGCTCCGTATACCACATCTATCCCCTGGCTGTCTGACTCTACAGTGCTTCCGGCCCCCATCCCGGACACGACCCTGATAGTCCCTGAGGTAGGCGTCATCAACGTGGCGAGCATACGAAGGAGTGTGGTCTTCCCGGCACCGTTCGGTCCGAGTATCCCCACGAGCTCGCCGTCATTTATAACAAATGACATATCATCAACTGCATTAAACTCTTCTTTTTTCTTTTTATCAACCTGCCTGGTAAATGTCTTTACCAGATGATCCACTTCTATCATATCGCACCTTCTAACTATATCTGCTCTCCCCATCAGAGGATATCATCATATCACAAAAAATCACCCAGAAACCCCTCTATATACTCTGAAATCTCACCGAAATCAACCTTGATCTCACCATCATATATCGCTATAGGAACTACCTCATCGAGACCATACTGCATCACCTGCCCCTCGGAAAACAGATATACCGTCACTTTTTTTTCATTTATATCAACTGTCCAGTACTCTCTCACTCCAGCGTTCATATACTTGTTCTGTTTGATAAATACATCCTTGAACTTAGTAGACGGAGAGAGAACTTCCACGATGAAATCCGGTGCACCTACAACCCCATTCTTGGTAAGCTTTGACTTGTCGCATATGATCATAAAATCAGGCTGAACCATAGTCCTGTCATCTTCATCGAGCTGGACATCCACAGGAGCAATAGCCGGAAAACACTTGCCATTTCTTCTTTTTATTTCAGTTTTAATCTGAAAAGCAACCTCAAGAGCATATGCCTGATGAGTATTCACGGGCGCTGCCATATCATAGATAACACCATCGATAAGTTCTATCCTCTCCTCCTCAGGCCAGGCCAGATAATCCTCGATAGTATAACTTCCCTGACCTTCAATATCCTTTCTGGCAAGACTTGACGATATAGACTTCTTACTCTTCTTGCTATGATCAACGGCATAGTTCGCCTGCTCTCTCACAAAAAATCCCTCAAGCTTTTGCACGGTATCATATCTCGGAGACTCTGTAGATCGTCCCAGTACCTTCTGGACAGTGCCGAGAGCCACTCCCGATCCCTCTGATATCTGTCTGTATGTATATCCATGATCCTTTTTCCTC
>JAFSTZ010000216.1 GCA_017445525.1 Eubacterium sp. | reverse complement strand
GTCCTGCAACCTTTCTGCAATTCTTAGCGACAAACAGATGCGCATAGTTGTCAGCTATGGTCGCATTTGACGGGATTGTGAGCATATGCTGCCACTCATCGGACTCATATCCGGTTTCCTCCAGCAGCTCTCTCTTCGCTGCATCCAGGGCATCCTCTGCCGAGGTGTCACCCGAACCGTACTCCTTGCCGTCTCTCCGCTCTATACCACCGGCGGGGAACTCCGTTGTCACTTTACCGATACCCTGCCTGTACTGACGAACACACAGATAGTTTCCGTCTTCATCAGACGCCACGATAACTACATAATCCCTACGACTGTAGCTGTAGAACGGCTCAAACACCGTTCCATCGGGAAACCTGTATGCAGACTTTCTAAAATCAATCCATTTATCCTGAACTATATGCTCAGTGCTTATCAACTTCCATGCGAGATCCGCTTCATCATTCATCTGCTTCATTTTTTCTCCTGATCACAGCTCTACGGACATCTGCTCCGGTATAGGATCAGATTACCGAATCATGCATTTCCTACCTTTACATCATTTATATCAACAAACATACCTACATATGACAGCGGCACGCCGTTCTCGCGGCGCAGCAGTCTTCCGATGGCGTGGAACCATCTCCACTCTCCGTTTCTGACCTTCAGACGATACTCCACATCATAATTTTTCTGTCCGGAATAATCCTGTATGGTATCTTCAAACTCTTTTAGAACCCTCGCCTTGTCATCAGGATACAACAGATCAGACCAGGACTCGAGCCTGTTCGGGAAGTCATACTCGTCCTTATACCCCAGCATTTTTCTAAACTCAGGACTCCACTCAACAGAGGTCATCCTGCCTTTCTCATCAAACTCCATGCCCCACATCCCGGAGCCGAGTGCCTCATGCATAACACGGATAGTAGCCTCCTTGTGGGCTGCGATACGTCGTTCCTCGGTATCCTTGAGTTTGGCCTTGTTTGCATACATCTCCTGATCGGCCAAACGCATGGTATCGTCGATATCACGTCCCTTGTCAACCATCTCATATCCGAAAGCGCAGACATACTTTGTTTCGGCAAGGTATGAACGCATCTCCTCTATATCACGTTTGACCTCATCCTCTTTTTTCCCAATATAGAAGATCGCATACTCGTCACCACCGATACGATAGACCTTTTTGTTTTTCATCTTGCCTTTTGTCAGGCACTCCGCTACAGTTTTAAGCGCCGTATCTCCGGCATCGTGCCCCTGCGTATCATTTATCTTCTTTAGATCATTCATGTCTACGGATACGACCGCTGATATCTGATACTTCAACTTTTCAGAATCGGAGTAATAACACTGACGGTTCAGAAGATGCGTCAAAGTATCCTCCTTGGCTGTCAATACATACAGGGACAGATAGTATATGAGCAAAAGCGAAGCAAACAAGGTGCTGTAGTCGGCATCCACTTCATATACTATATGAAAAACAACACCGACAGTAGCAGCAAAGATACTTATCAGAATCCCTTTTCTTTCAGCAGCTCCGTACCGGGCATATCGTAAAGTAAAGAATCCTATAAATAATACCACGTATATCATAAAAAGAAAATACGGAAAATAACGCAGGATACTGTCCGCTCCGATATACAGATTGTTGTCGTCAAACCAATATATCAGATGCGTCCACTGAGATGTGTACAGCAACGGTGCACTGATGATCACAGGTAGATAATACAAAAGCCTGCGCTTATTGATAAGCTCAGCCATCTCCATGATCGCAAGCATGATCAGAGGATGCAAAAGATAGATCGTAGGAGTAAGGATGATCCTTGTTATACTCAGATGGCCTATCTCCCTGGTCCAACGCTCGATAGCCCAAAATACACCTTCGGAGAAAATAAGTATGATAACCACGCGGGTTACATTTATCGTTCTTTTTTTCAGATGCACGTTGGAATCAAGCATAACCCACAATCCCAACAACTCCGCTATCATTATGTAATCATTCATTGCTAAAGATACTATACTCATTTCACTGTCCTCGTACTAAATATAAAGTCCAAAACGGCTTTCCACCCGATCTTTTTGTTATAAGAAAACGCTGATCTATTCAGCGTATCCATAATATACCACCAAATCTTTATGAATTCAAGATTAAATCAAGTAAATGTTGACATTTTTATCCTTCAACCGTATAATACGGTATGTTTAGTTTCATCGGAGGTTATGATAAATGGGCTTTTTGACGGTACTTCAACAGATGGGCATGATCGCCTTTCTGGTTGCGATAGGTTTTCTCACCGGAAAACGAAAGATAGTAGATAGTGTTTCATCCAAGAGCATCTCAACGATAGTAGTGGATATCTGCAATCCCGCCATGATGCTTACCAGCGCACTAGGCGGCAGCATCACTGCAGGGCACGATGAACTGATCACCGCAGGAGCGATAGCTGTCATCTTCTATGCAGTCATGGTCTTGATAGGCTTCGTCCTCCCGAAGCTGCTCCGAGTAGAAACAGACAAACAACGATTCTATAACATGATGTGTGTTTATACAAATGTTGGCTTCATCGGAATACCGGTGGCTCATGCCATCCTTCCGCCTGACGGGATGCTCTGCGTCCTCGTCTGCAACGTGATGTACAGTCTGCTGTTCTATACCCATGGCGTAGCAGTACTGAGCGGAAACAAGGAGAAGATCCGTCCGTCCCAGATCTTAAGCCCCGGTACCATCGCCGCCATAATCAGTATACTTATCGTTTGGTTTCGCATTTCTCTCCCGGAGGTTATAAATGAAACCATCTCCTATGTCGGTAACGCCACCGTGTTCTTATCGATGCTTCTTTTAGGTGTATCCATCGCCAGATCCGGACTGCTGGAAGGTTTAAAAAGCGTCAAGCTCTGGCTGTTTATCCTTATCAGGATGATCGCGCTCCCGACTGTTCTGGCTGTCATACTCAAATCTCTTAACATTGATCCGGTCATCACAGCCGGCATGTGTCTGATGGCAACGATGCCTGTGGGAAACCTTCCGCTAATACAGGCAGAAAAAACGGGAGAAGACACTACTATCCTCTCCCGCGCAATAGCCGTAACTACCGTGGTTTCCATGATCACGATCACTGTATTTATGTCTATACTTGCATGAAGCTACGCTGCTTCAATACATCTTTTTAATCTCTTCATCGATCCCATACCGTTCTTTGAACTCGACCAGATCTCCCGAGTGTCTGATCAGCATGACCTCCTCAAAGGCACCTGTATGGATGTCTTTAAAACCGGCCACCTGCTCTCCTGTGCAGATACTTGCACGGATCATCTATACCCTCTTCTTTTCATCATCAGATAGCAGTTAATCCCATTTTTATAAAAATCAGGTAGTTCTCCAACACACTTATACCCCAGATTTTCAT
>JAFSTZ010000215.1 GCA_017445525.1 Eubacterium sp. | reverse complement strand
TGCAACCCTTGGTCGCCTCGTTAAGAGCCTTCACGGCGAGGTCGTATGTTTTCTTGTCCTCTTCGGAAAGCTTTGACGGATCCTGTCCGTTTTTGTAAGCATCGGAGATGGCGGTCGTGCTCTTGATGGTGTAGATGTCCCCGATGACCGCACCGTCCTCGATGAACTCATCTTCCTTCTTCTGTGACTCGGCATAACGCTCGTCCTGCCTGTCGATAAAGCTGTTTACTGTCTGCGTCTGATCGTCCTGTCTCACCATATTTATGATGATCAGTGTCAGCGAAGCGGCGGCGATCAGTCCGACCAGTATAAATGCTATGGCCTTTACTGCTTTCATATTTCTCTCTCCTTTTTTTGTTATTTACTATTCACGACTGTCATTGCACGGTTCCACCTTGAATAGTAACTTATTTATTTGATTATACTTTATTATGAAAAAAAAGCAACCCTCAAATCGTAAAAAAGTGTAAAAAAAGGATAGAATATTCCTTGCGGTGATGTCATTTTTGTGTTATAGTGGGAATAGTATTATCGTGACGGGTATATTTATATCCTTATAGAATTGAAGACATCGAAAGGAGGGCAGTTATATGTATTACATTGGAGTTGACCTGGGTACCTCAGCGGTAAAGCTTCTCCTTATGAGTGAGAGCGGTGAGATCGCAAAGATCACATCCAGAGAGTATCCTTTGTCATTTCCACAGCCGGGGTGGAGCGAGCAGGAGCCTGAGGCATGGTTTACACAGACGATGGATGGTCTGAAGGAACTTCTGTCGGAGGTTGATAAGTCACAGGTAAAGGGCATCGGTGTCGGCGGACAGATGCACGGTTTGGTGGTGCTTGACGATGCAGACAAGGTGATCCGTCCTGTCATCCTCTGGAACGACGGACGTACGATGAAGGAAGTTGAGTATCTGAACTCCGACATCGGCAAGAACAAGCTGTCGGAGTACACCGGAAATATCGCATTTGCGGGATTTACAGCACCGAAGATCCTCTGGATGAAGGAGAACGAGCCGGATCTCTATGCTCGTATCAAGAAGATCATGCTTCCGAAGGATTATCTGATCTACAGGATGAGCGGAAGTTTCTGTACGGAGTATTCGGACGCATCGGGTATGCTGCTTTTGGATGTTCAGCACAAGTGCTGGTCAAAGCAGATGCTGGATATCTGCGGTATCACGGAGGAACAGCTGCCGAAGCTTCATGAGAGCTATGATGCGGTAGGCACGCTGAAGCCGGAGATAGCATCTGAGCTCGGACTGTCTGAGTCGGTTGTGCTTGCGGCAGGAGCCGGGGACAATGCGGCAGCGGCTGTAGGTACGGGAATGGTAGGCGCCGGCAGATGTAACATCTCACTTGGCACGAGCGGGACTATTTTTATAACAAGTGATGAGTTCAGAGTGGATGCCAATAACGCCCTTCATGCGTTTGATCATGCTGACGGCGGATACCATCTGATGGGATGCATGCTTTCGGCGGCGTCCTGTAACAAGTGGTGGATGGATGAGATATTGAAGTCTACCGACTATGCCGGTGAGCAGGCTGATATAAAGGAACTTGGTAAGAATCATGTATACTATCTGCCGTATCTGATGGGCGAGAGAAGCCCGTGGAACGATCCGCTGGCGAGGGCTTCATTTATAGGTATGAGCATGGATACCACCAGAGCCGAGATGGTTCAGGCGGTGCTGGAGGGAGTAGCTTTCGGTACGAGAGACATGCTTGAGGCAGCCAGATCGACCGGACTTGATATAAAGACATCCATGATCTGCGGAGGCGGAGCGAAGTCACCTCTTTGGAGGCGGATGATGGCGAACATCCTCGATCTCGAGATCACGGTGCCTGCCTGTGAGGAGGGCCCGGGTATGGGTGGTGCGATGTTGGCTATGGTTGCGTCCGGAGCTTATAAGTCGGTTGCCGAAGCCTGCGATGCTATCGTCAAGGTCAGTGAGAAGGTGTCGCCTGAGGCTGAGCTTGTGAAGCTTTATGAGGACAGATATCAGAGCTTTAAGCTTCTGTATCCGGCATTGAAGGACGTATTCCCTAAGCTTTGACATTTATATGGACTATAACCTGAGAAGGTGAAAGTAAATAAATCTAATAGGAGGTAACAAAACATGAACATGACAAACATTCCCAAGGTGAAACTCGGTATCGTGGCGGTCAGCCGTGACTGCTTCCCTGAGTCTCTGTCAGTAGACAGGAGAAAGGCTCTCGTGAAGGCATATACTGATAAGTATGACGCTGATGATATCTATGAGTGCCCGATCTGTATCGTAGAGAGTGAGATCCATATGGTACAGGCGCTCGAGGATATCAAGAAAGCCGGCTGTAACGCTCTTTGCGTATATCTCGGAAACTTCGGACCGGAGATCTCCGAGACACTGCTCGCAAAGCATTTTGACGGACCGAAGATGTTTGTGGCAGCTGCAGAGGAGACACAGAACTCCCTGCTTGACGGCAGAGGCGACGCATACTGCGGACTTCTGAATGCCAGCTACAACCTTCGTCTGAGGAATACCAAAGCGTACATCCCTGAGCATCCGGTAGGAGATGCAGCTGACCTCGCTGATGAGCTGAACGCATTTATCCCAATCGCAAGGGCGCTCATCGGACTTTCAGATCTGAAGATCATTTCATTTGGTCCGAGACCGATGAACTTCCTCGCTTGTAACGCTCCGATCAAGCAGCTCTACAACCTCGGTGTTGAGATCGAGGAGAACTCAGAGCTTGACCTGTTTGAGGCATATAACAACCATGCTGATGACAAGAGGATCCCGGATGTTGTGGCTGATATGGAGAAAGAGCTCGGCGCCGGCAACAAAAAGCCGGAGGTTCTTGCCAAGCTTGCTCAGTATGAGCTTACACTTCTTGACTGGATCGAGGAGCACAAGGGTTACAGAAAGTATGTTACCATCGCCGGCAAGTGCTGGCCTGCATTCCAGACACAGTTTGGTTTCGTGCCCTGCTATGTAAACAGCCGCCTGACCGGACGCGGTATCCCGGTAAGTTGCGAGGTTGATATCTACGGAGCACTTTCCGAGTTTGTAGGAACCTGTGTCAGCGATGATGTGGTAACACTTCTCGATATCAACAACTCCGTACCGAAGGATATGTACGAGGAGAGCATCAAGGGCAAGTTCGACTATCAGTTCTCGGATACATTTATGGGCTTCCACTGTGGAAACACCTGCTCATCCAAGATGGCATCATGCGAGATGAGAAATCAGAAGATTATGGCAAGAACGCTGCCTGAGGAGGTTACCAACGGAACACTCGAGGGCGACATCGCTCCGGGCGACATCACTTTCTACAGACTGCAGAGCACAGCGGATGGACTGCTCAGAGCTTATGTGGCTGAGGGAGAGATCCTTCCTGTTGCAACCAGATCTTTCGGCGGTATCGCAGTATTCGCTATAAATGAGATGGGAAGATTCTATCGTCACGTACTGATCGAGAAGAACTATCCGCACCACGGTGCAGTAGCGTTCGGACACTTCGGCAAGTCTCTGTTCGAGGTGTTCAAGTACGCAGGTGTGCCTGTACAGGATCTTGACTTCAACAGACCGAAAGGCATGATGTACGACACGGAGAATCCGTGGGCTTGATGAGTGTCAGTCATACTGGATCTTAAATGAAACCGGAGGCGCCCTTACTTTGTGAGAGGCGCCTCCCGGGCTTTTCTGTCAAAAAATCTGAATTCTATTATTGACTTTCTTGTGCTTCTGTCGTAAGATTAAATTAATGAATCAGGCACCCCACTAATAAATATGTCAAATAATAAGAGAAAGAATAACAACTCTGTGAACGCAAACAGGGTTGTTAATGTTTCAAAGAATCATGAGAGGGGTGGGAAAGTCAAGCCCGGTGCCATCGGCACACCGTATGATGATGTCTTCAGGACTATGTTAACTGAAAGTGACAAACTGACCATAGCTCTCCTCAATGAGATGTTCGGAAAAAGCATCCCTGATGAAGCGGAGTTAATGAGACTGCAGAATGAGGTATTTCTTGCGTCAGGGAGAAAACGGGTTACCGATTCTGATATTCGGGTGGCTGGGAAGGATGACCTGGACATAGGAGAGGATGCCGGCGTGTACCATATGGAGTGTGAGTCGGTAGCCGGAGATTCGGCGATACTTTTCAGGTTATTCGAGTACAATACCGGCAATGCCATTCAGCGAGCTGAGCTTGACGGGGATGTCTTGCATGTTAAACTACCTTGGACGGGAGTTTTGTATCTCAGGGATAAAAATAATACTCCTGATGAGATGATCATGCGGATAAGCAGGCAGGATGAGAGCCAGAGTCTGTCTCTTAACGTACCGGTGATGAAGATGAGTGACTATCCCTTGGATGTTGTCATCGAAAAGAAGCTATGGTTTTTGTTTCCGTACTGCATCTTTACCTACTGGAGAGATTTGGAAAGCAAGAACTCTGAACGGTTTGAGAAGGCGGAGCAAAGCATCATGGATATGCTTGGTAGGATCAGGGAGGAACTGGATGATCTGAACATGAGAAAACTAATAAATCCTTACGAGAGAGATATGCTTGAGAGGATGACTATCAAGGTGGTACAGTCGTTGGCAGCAAGATCGGAAGTTGTGACGAAAGGAGTTGAAGAGCTTAT
>JAFSTZ010000214.1 GCA_017445525.1 Eubacterium sp. | reverse complement strand
CCGATAAAAATGAAGCGATCACGGCACTCAAGACCATGGAGATGCATGGTGGTTACGAGATCACCAACTATCGCAAGGTTATGGAGTCTACTTCCAAGGGCATCGGCGAGCTGGCGTCGGCAATGATGACGATCGCCACCGAGTTCAAGGGAAATGCTCTTCGGATCCCGAAAATCATCGACGCATCCAGAGAGTTTTTAAATCTGTATATTTTGAAAAATGGTGGCTTGAAGATCGGTGAGAGTCTCGCAGAATCAAAGGAGGTTCTCGGGGATGATTCCACAACAGCGGATTCGGGCGGTCAGCGGACGGCACCCGCAGAATACAAGAGGCTTCTCGGTGATTATTTAATAGAGGGAGACTATAAGGAGGATGATCTTAAAACTCTTATCATGATGATCAACCCGGCTGTTTACGGTACTATCGTTTCCAGGTTGGCAGCGGGGCTTTTTACTCCGGAGACCAACTTTGCCGAGAAGGTATCAGGCATCGCTGAGAAGTATAAGAAGCTGTCCAGTTCAGCGCTCAGAAACCTTGATACCAGATATCAGTCAACTGTCATGGGTATGAAGGATCAGCTCCAGACATTTTCCAAAAAGGTTCGTGATGCCAAGGAGCGAGTAAAGGCGGCGGGCGGAAAGATCATACTTTCTAACGGCGATCAGGTCGAGGTGGATCCGGATGCTTCCGGTACCAAGACGGATGATGTTACGATGCCATCTGCCAGAGATGTACGTAAGAGCTCGGACCAGATCGCAGACGGAGAGAAAACATACTCGGATCTGAAGACCGGCGATGAAGATCTCATGTATCTCACTCAGTTGAATGTACTTAACAGATACAACTACGATGATGAAACAAAACTCGGTGATTATATAGTGGCAGCCGGTGAAGCATCCTTTGGTAAGCTCAGCGAGCTGCGCAGGATCTATCCCATCATCATGGCTATGACACCGGGACAGGCGGCGCTGCTTCGTATCAACGGGTTTGCCTGCCTGACAGCGGGGCTTGAGGATGGTGACAAGATCAGTTCGCAGCTTGAGGGTATGCTGTCAGAGCTGAAGGGTTATCTGCAGGAAAAGGGATATATAGCTGCACCTGTTTGGAGCACTGAGGACTACGAGTTCTTTGGCTCGGATATCGCATACACCAAAAAGCTTCTCCGGACCAATGCTGCCGGAGCTACCTTTACGGATCTGACCAAGACTACCGCTCTGGGGAGATTTTGGAACGAGTTTTCTCTGGCATCAAACATGATATCATCGGTGTGCGCCTGTGCATACTCTATCGTATCATATGTTACCGGAGCCGGCGGAGCTATCGAGATGATCGTGGTAGGCGCACAGCTGTTGTACTATGGAGCTGCTGCAGGCGCTGCTGCGACAGCCGTAGGCGGCGCGCTTTTAATGGTGATCGGTGTGTGCGGACTTGTGGCACTGGTGATCCTTCTGATCTCGCTGCTTGTCTGGATAGGAAAGACTATATACAACGCTCTACATGAGTGGGATGAGTACGACTACGATGAGTTCAAGGATATCCCGAGATTTATATTCGATGCCGAGGAGACCGGTTCGGGCGAGGTAGATAACGTCCGTTACTATCTGGTCAGTGATCCTGAGACAGGCGGTGCGGATCTGAACTGCGGACAAGGCAAGAGATGGAACGCACTTTACTATACCAGGAGTACATCGGCGGGTGACCCGATATGTGCCTCATCTGAGGATGACTTTTTCCTGAGTGTTTTAGGATCCTATACCGAGCAGGCAGCCGGCATCGAGCCGGTAGTAAGCTTCGGCTCACCAAACGCTCAGTCGGTAAACGCTTATGCTTTGGAAAAGAATGATGGAAATCAATATCTCTACTACAGGACTTCTCTGAACGGTGAGATGACACGGAGCTCCAAGCTGAAGGATGAGAAAAGCAAGGGAGAGTATCTCGCCGATCTCCGGCTTTTTAACGGAGAGACAGAGACCGAGGCAAAGGCGAGTCTCACCAAGCAGGGATATAAGCTGTATGATATGAATGTTGCTCCGCTCGGAGACTCAGAGCGTCAGTATACCTATATAGGTTACAAAACTACCAACTCGCCGAAGGCTGCGATCCGTGATATACGTGTTTCCAACGGTTATCCGGGAAGCAGCGTCACTATCGGTGAGATCAGCTACTCGGCCGGCGAGTCAGCTACGGATGTTACGGCAAACAACGTAGCGCTTTGTTATACATCCAATGAAAAATACGGTTCTCCCATCCGCTGGAAGGATGTCTTCTTTGTAAAGAACAGGAGCGAGGCAAAGGAGGGGTGGGAGCCGGTAAGCCTGACCTGCGGAGGACCCGCGTTCAACTGGCGTGATATGAGAGAGAATGAGGTAGAAAAGAGCGGTTACAACGAGCTGAAAAGCTATCTGAAGGAAAACGGCTTATTTATGTACTATAAACCCTAAAAGACAAATACCGACGGTGAGACATATATCTCCGGCATACAGATAGTAGCCGGCACGTACAGTGCGATAGGTTCAACGGAATATATCCTCGATGATTATATGGATGAGCTCGGGGTGAGGCCCGTACTTCGCGTGGCTGAGGATGTTGTGGATTCTGCAGATGTTAAGGTAAAATATGTGGTAGCAGTCGGTGGTAATGCGGGCTCCGGCGAAAGGGATATTACAAACGGGTTTTATAAGAATTATGACGTATGGCTTGCATATACTACAACACACAATCCTTATCGCGCCCTGACGGATATCAAGTTTTACCGTAGCGGTTATACTGACTCTGCGATAACTCCAAATCTTGTTGTGGGAAGAACCGGATATACTGCCTGCGAGAAGTATTGTCAGGTAATCTATACTGAAGATGGCAAAAACTTTCTAAGCAGATATTATGGACAAGATCATGCCGTTCTCTCACCGGGTATCGACGGAGAAAGATTTTTCAATCCGAGAACCAGGGGACAGAGTTTGGTAAGTCTGTATCGCTCAGGTTCAGATAAGGTTAAACAGGAGAGTACCGGACTTTATGTCAGCGGTTATATGGTTGGAGCAGAGCCGATCCGGGAGAAGGATCTTGCGATCAAAGATACTCCGGGAGCACCGGAGGGATTCGGTCAGATCAGTGAGTTTTTGAACATATATGATGACTCGGATATCGATCTCGGATTCAACGCATCGAAGGGTAAGTCAAACCACGCATATATGTATGTGCGGGGCATGAAGAAGGCTACCCGTCCGAAGTATATCAAGTCTGTCAGCAGTATGTATGTTGAGACTCCTACGGAGATTGAGCAGAATGAAGAAAAGGTCGAGCTGAACGGTGAACAGATGGCGATGTATACTACTGCGCTGACTGAGCAGCTGCGTGCCGGACTCATACAGAGCGGAGCTGAAGAGGTTGTCATGACTGATACCGGGAGCCTGACGATGACAGGCAAGGGAGCAGCTGATGCAAGGATGCAGTCTCTTACATATAGTCCGGGTAAGGTAAGAGAAGATGACAAGATACCACAACGTATGTGCTATCTCGGTATCGCCAGAACGGACAAGGAGACTGAGGCGATCCGAGGCATGATTAAGTACCGACAGATCGCAGCAAATACGGATATTAACCCGCCATCATCCATCGTGGTAGGCGGAGTGGACTATACGTCGGCAGGCGGATGCTTCAAGGATACGGGTGGACTGATCTATGCACTGTATACCTCCAGGAATACCGGAGCAGGCGAGCCGATCACGGATATATTTATAGATAAAGAACCGTTTGTATCATCGACGGATACCATGCTGGGTGCGTCTGAAGTTGACAAGGGTGAAGGCATCAAAAGAGTGTTTGCTTCTACCTCGCTTGACAGCTATGAAACGCTGTTCCTGCATATGAAGAGATCAAACTCCGAGAAGGGTTACTACTCGAGACTTGTGACAGTCGGAAGTATGGATCCGCTGGATAACCTGAGGACTATGCAGATCAAGCTCCTCTCAGCGGGCTGCAACAGATGTATACCGCTTGATATGAATAAAAATGCAGGCGGGCAGTTCGTCCTGATCGGAGCGAGGACATGCTCTACGAGCAGCACGGATATAGCCATCAGAGACATCGTGGTCACAGTCGGCAAGGAGCATGTGGACAGCTATACATCTCCGGATGGCTATGAGTATATCAGTGCCGGAAACGTCTCACTGAACGAGGGAACCGCATATGGCAAAAAGCTCTATCTATACTATACTCACGGTGTCAAGATCGAGCAGGGCAGTGCTGATGATCTGATCTCGAACACCACAGATACGGACAATACTCCTACCGATACCGGTATCGAGGATGAGGACGATCTGGGAGACTGGCTGGATGACAACGACGAGGATGAAACCAGGGTCGTGTATATGAACAAAAAGCCTGTCATCGGTCTGGCGGCTACAGAGCGGGATTTCCTCCCCGAGACCATACCGGGTATGAACTGGGTAAAAATTCTCGATCAGAACAATGCACGTGTGAATGCCAACGACGGCGTGGTCTATCGTGTCAACGATTTCAACATGGTCGACAACCGGATATATCTCTACTGTGCGCATGAGGGTGGACAGGTTTATCATCCTGCATCACGTATAACAGAGACAGACGGAAAATACCGCATGGTAGTCGGTATGTTGAAGTTCGTGGCGAGATGACCGCACAGAAGGGCGTATTTGGCTTCGTTGTTGATATCCAGCCGCGAATAGTAGCGTTTCGTCAAAAATCAGGTTAAGAATCTTGACCTATCCGCCGATATATGATATAATCGTATATCGGCGGATTTTATTTTTTTGATGGTGTTTTTCGCAGAGTATATGGAACTACGAAAGGGCAAAGGAGTGCTTTATTCATGGTTAAGTATGTTGGAGAAAACGGATTTCAATATACTGACGAGCTGATGGATCAGCTGCATTACGTCGGGTTGGAGATGCTCGTTGAGGTAGACAGGATATGTCGAAAACATCATATCAAGTATGAAATCGATGGTGGTCGTTTATTGGGAGCAGTCAGAAACAAGGGCTTTATTCCCTGGGATGATGATGTGGATGTGCGTATGCTCCGTAGAGACTATGATCGATTTATTCAGGTTTGTGAAACAGAACTGGATCATGAGCGTTTTTTCCTACAGACATATCACTCTGATCCTGGATATCGTTGGGGATACGGAAAGCTTTTGCGCAAGGGAACTGTATATGAACGGGAGCATCAGGAGATGCTTACCATGAAAAAGATGTGCTTTATGGACATCATGCCGGCAGAGAGCTTTCCGAGTAGTGGACCACTTAAGAAACTGTATAATTTTGAAAGTTTTATATATCGCAAGATATCATATTCTCCGGTTGGTGCCAAATATGAGAAAAATCCTTTGTATAAGATGTGCTATAAGTTATTGAGTCTGATTCCGGCAGGTGTTGTCAGGTGGGGATTTGATCGGTTGGCATATCAATATGAAGGTCATAAAACAAAGTATACCAGGACACCCGGATGGGGATGGCAGGTTGAGAGTGACGGATATCTTCGAAGCTGGTCCGAACATACTTGTGACCTGGAGTTTGAGGGGCATTGGCTTATGGCTCCGAAGGATTATGATGGATATCTTCGCTTTCTGTATGGTAGTGATTATATGACACCACCCCCTGTTGAAAAACAGGTACCGGAGTGCTCGGCAACCAGGATAGATGTTGGGGACATTGGGAAGAATTAGTTTGGAGTAAGGCTTTTGTTATGATTAGGTATAGGAGCAGATCATGAGAGAACAGGAATTTTATATACTCAGAGAGGTTATGGAAAAATCTCTTACAGACTATCCTTCCGTGTGGAGAGAGATTCCGGAGTACCGTATTGCGATAGAGAACTTAGAGCGCTCCGGCTATATCCGTGATTGCAAGCTAACAGATAAAGGTTTGCAGGTGTTAGAGAAGCATCGTGTTAAGAACGCTATTATTATGGCGGCCGGATTCTCTGCCAGGTGTATGCCGCTCTCGCAGGTTATGCCAAAGGGTCTTTTCAGAGTTAAAGATGAGATTTTGCTGGAGCGAGAGATCGAACAGTTGAAAGAAGCCGGGATCGACGAGATCGTTGTAGTGACCGGATTTTTGTCGGAAAAATTTGACTATTTGAAGGATAAGTACGGTGTAATATTGATCAATAATCCTGATTATGATAAGTACAACAATATGTCATCGTTATATGCTGCCAGAGATTATATTGACTGCAGTTATATTCTGTGTTCCGACAATTATTATGAGGAAAATGTATTTCATCGTTATGTTTATTGTTCATACTATTCTTGTGTTTATTCGGAGGGCTTTTGTGACGAGTTCTG
>JAFSTZ010000213.1 GCA_017445525.1 Eubacterium sp. | reverse complement strand
GATGCCGGTTCTCTCATACTCGAGGCACTTTATATTTTTCTCGATAACGATGAGCGCGCCGGTCTTCACCTTTGCCATATCATATGTCGCCTTCACTATGGCCTGCAGGCTCTTCTGCGAGTATCGTTTACTCTTCTCACCCGAGCCCTCCAACGAAAGGCTGCCGAGGATACTTCGTCTGCCGAGATGCTCAAGCGCGTTTCTCAGCTCGGGCTGGAAGATAACGACCAGTGCGATGGCTCCGACCACCATTACATTGCTGAATATCCAGACGATAACATCCATCTCAAGTATCATCGCTACCAGATAAAAGAACACAAGAAAAACCATCCCCTTGAGCAGCGTCCACGCGCGCGTGTCCTTTATCCAGACGATGATGTGATAAAAAATATAAGCGATGATAAGTATTTCAAGAACATCGATAACCGTTACCTTCGGTATCGTCAGCCCGCTGACATAGTTCCTGAAAAATGAGATGATTGCATCCATAACTACTCTTTTCTGTCTTCTGTGTTTTCTGCTTCATCCGTCTCACCGCGCTCGGCGGCAAGTGCTTTTTCGACCTCTTCCTTTAGCTCGGACTGGACCTCTGCCACTTCCTCCGGCAGGATCCTGGTGACTGTCTTGTCACCAACTGCTACAGCGAACTTCGGTATAGCTGTCACATAATAATAGTACTCATCATCCTCAAACTGCAACTTCCTCGTACCGTGATAATCCAGTGATATCCGCATAAACTGGCACACATAAGCTATGCCCATGGTAACCAGAACCAGGATAGATGTAAGTACCAGATCGAGTTCCAGACTCCATATGATATTGCTGATCATCTCCAGCGTATACAGTACGATGGAACCGACCAGGATCGCTATCTGCGGCGCGTGTCTGAAGTTCGCCTTGCGCAGACTATAGATAACTACATAGGTTAGTGTATATACTATCAGTGCAACCACTAGCTGCTTATTGGTCGCAAGAAAATCCACAAGATATTTCAACGGCGCAAACATAGATGCATCACCGGCTATACTCTGAGCCGTTGCCGTATACTCCGCTACTCCCTCCAGACTGAATCTGATCAGGATACCCATAATGAGTGCCGGGATCATCGAGAGATCACAGAAAAGCGGTGCTACCACCGGAACCGAAAATCCCATATGACAGACCGACATCGTAGGCACCGACAAAAGTATGTACCACTGCTGCTTTGCTTTTCTCCCGAAGATCAGGAAAAATATGACGATCATCATGATCAGTGTCACGGCGAGCATCGGAGATATCTGCCAGACCTCTATACCGACCGTAGCTACTATCGCCAGTATCGCGACGGCGTCAGGCATAAACCCACACACCAATGCGATAAGCGGAAACACCCAGAGGATATCGGAGAAAAATCCCTCCTGAAACCGGATCGAAGTAAGCAAGAGTACGCCCCATACCAACAGGCCTCTCAACACACCTCGGACCACTGTATAATATCGCTCATAAAAATGTCTGATACGTCCTCTGAAAACGAGGAGTGTCGCCATCATACGCTCTCCTCCTTTTCATCTTCATACAGCTTTATCAACTCCAGAACAGTCCGCTCATACTCAGCAACCCTGGCGCTTGACTCCAGGTACTCCTGCTTGTTCTTGCTGCGACTGTAGGATACAGCTATAGCGAGTAGGATCAACCATATAAATACACCTGCCGCCAACCATATGATATTGTTAAATGTGAAAAGTCCCTCAGATACAAACTGACTCCACGGAATAACATCTTCGAAGTAGAATGCCATAAAGACGAACACAAGCACCGTCGCAGCCATGACTCCGGCTACCGTGCGTAGAGATCCCAGCCTAACATAATCTTTTTGCTTGAAACGCGTGATGCGCAGGTCACGATCGCCGATACCTGACTCGTAATCTGACAGGCGTATCATCTTTTTGATTCGCTCTTCGCTGATCATC
>JAFSTZ010000212.1 GCA_017445525.1 Eubacterium sp. | reverse complement strand
GAGGGTGAGGAGTTTGCCAAGAAGCTTATGAACAGACTTCGCTCCGCTACGGACACATGGAAGGCTGAGACCAACATAGGATTTGCCCTGTATGGAACACCGGCAGAGAGCCTGTGCTACAGATTTGCCGAGATAGACAGAAAGAGATTCGGCGACATCGAGGATATCACCGATAAGGGATACTATACAAACTCATATCATGTGGATGTTCGTGAGAAGATTGATGCGTTTGATAAATTTGCATTCGAGCAGCAGTTCCAGGAGATCTCGAGAGGCGGGTGCATCTCGTATGTTGAGATCCCGAACATGCAGAACAATATCCCTGCACTCGAGGAGCTTGTCAAGTATATCTACGACAATATCATGTATGCAGAGTTCAACACCAAGTCGGACTACTGTCACGAGTGCGAGTTTGACGGTGAGATCATCATAAATGAGGAAGGTGAGTGGGAGTGCCCGAATTGCGGCAATACCGATCACGAAAAGATGAATGTTACCAGAAGGACCTGCGGATATCTCGGTGAGAACTTCTGGAATGTAGGTAAAACCAAAGAAATTGGTTCCAGGGTCCTGCATATATGAATTACGCAGACATCAAGCAGTATGATGTCGCCAATGGCATCGGGGTCAGGGTCTCACTCTTTGTGAGCGGCTGCACGCATGCGTGTGAGGGTTGTTTCAATAAAGAAGCGTGGGATTTTAACTACGGGAAACCATTCACCGATAAGGAGATCGACGATATCATAAGTTATATGAGTCCCTCATATGTTTCGGGACTTTCACTCCTCGGAGGAGAGCCGATGGAACCGCAGAACCAGGAGGGCATCCTGCCTTTGCTGAGAAGGGTCCATGAGACATATCCCGAGAAGACTGTCTGGATGTATACCGGTTATCTGTTTGATGAGGATATACTCGGCAGGATGTGTAAGGAGAGCGAGATAAGCCGTGAGATCATATCGTACATAGATATACTTGTTGACGGTCCGTTCATCCTTGCGAGGAAGAATCTCAAAGTTAATTTCAGAGGGTCTGATAACCAGAGGATCATAGATGTGAAGAAGTCGCTCGAGACGGGCGAGGTGATCCACTGGTCGGAAGAGCGGGTGTAATGGTGCACAGAAGATCATATAGATAAATGCTATGATCAGTGTATTCATAACTGTATAGTATAAACTGACGGGTGATTTTGAGTCGCCCGTCAGTTTTTCGCTTGCAAGAAATCACAATCTGTGTTAGAATATCAAGGATATACTGATAGATTCTGTATATCCTTGATATGCCTAACGGCGTTTCATCATAATGTATTCTTTGAGTACGATCGAAGCGATAGGAGGATGGTGTTATGGAAACAGTGAAGATATGGTTTAAAAAGCTCGACCCCAGGGCGACAGCACCGAAGTACGGGACGGAGTTTTCCGCAGGAGCTGACCTATATGCCTGCCTAAAGGAGCCTGTGGTAGTGGAGCCGGGAGCGACACAGTTTATAAATACCGGACTGGCCATGGAGATACCGGAGGGCTGCTGCGGTCTCATATATGCCAGGAGCGGTCTTGCCTGCAAGAAGGGGCTTGCACCGGCCAATAAGGTCGGGGTTATTGACAGTGACTACAGAGGAGAGATCATCGTAGCGATCCACAATCACGGGAATATGGAGCAAGTGATCAAGTCGGGTGATCGTATAGCACAGATGGTCATCACACCGTATTTCTTTGGAGATTTTGATGAGGCGGCTGAGCTTGAAGAGACAGTGAGAAGTGATGGCGGATTCGGCTCGACAGGATACTGACAGGGAGCGCCGACAGGCGTGAGTCTTTAGTGAAGCACGGAATATCGTAACTCCACTACTGTAGAATAAGTATAAAATAGGAAAGGATGATAAAGCTATGGGAATGACGATGACGCAGAAGATCCTGGCAGCACATGCCGGACTTGAGAGCGTGGAAGCGGGACAGCTGATCATGGCGGATCTGGATCTGGTGCTTGCCAACGATATCACCGGACCGGTTGCTATCCATGAGGCTGACAAGCTCAACAAAAAGACAGTATTTGACAAGGATAAGGTAGCTCTGGTGCCAGACCACTTTGCTCCGAACAAGGACATCAAGTCAGCGGAGCAGTGTAAGTGTGTGAGAGAGTATGCAAGAGAGCATGACATCACCAATTACTTCGAAGTCGGAGAGATGGGTATAGAACATGCACTGCTTCCGGAGAAAGGATTGATAGTTGCGGGAGAGACCTGCATAGGTGCAGACTCGCATACATGTACCTACGGCGCGCTCGGAGCCTTTTCTACCGGTGTAGGAAGCACAGATATGGGCTGCGGTATGATCACCGGACAGGCGTGGTTCAAGGTGCCCTCTGCTATCAAAGTAGAATTAAAGGGACAGCTGAATCCTTGGGTCAGCGGCAAGGATGTCATACTTCATCTCATCGGGGAGATAGGTGTAGACGGAGCGCTCTATAAGTCCTTGGAGTTTACAGGTGACGGAGTGGGAGCTCTTTCTATGGATGACAGATTTACCATCGCAAATATGGCGATAGAAGCCGGAGCAAAGAACGGTATTTTCCCGGTTGATGACAAGACCATCGCATACATGAAGGAGCACAGCAAGAAGGAATACACAGTTTACGAGGCTGACGCTGATGCGGTTTATGATGAGACGGTTGTTATAGATCTTTCAACTCTCGAGCCTACGGTGGCGTTCCCGCATCTGCCGGAGAACACCAAGACCGTTGCTGAGTCAGGTGACATCGATATCGATCAGGTGGTGATCGGATCCTGTACAAACGGTCGTATGGACGACATGAGGGTTGCTGCAAAGATACTTGAAGGCAGACATGTGAAAAAGGGTATCAGATGTATAGTGATCCCTGCGACCCAGGATATTTATCTTAAATGTATTGAAGAAGGACTGACTGAAACATTTATAAAAGCGGGCGCTATCGTCAGCACTCCGACCTGCGGTCCCTGCCTCGGAGGTTATATGGGTATACTGGCAGCGGGCGAGCGTGCGATATCAACCACCAACAGAAACTTTGTAGGTCGTATGGGACATATCGACTCGGAGGTTTACCTGGCAAGTCCTGCGGTGGCAGCGGCATCTGCGGTAACAGGCAAGATAAGCGAGCCGAAGAGTCTGGGGCTGTGATCACCCGGACCGTGGCTACGGTCCCGGGCAGGCAGACTTATTTGTGAAAAGCCCAGGCTTACAGATTTATATAGCAAATCGTGATATTTATATGAAAGGATGATATAAATGAAAGCATCAGGAACTGTTTTTAAATACGGTGATAACGTTGACACCGACGTCATCATACCCGCCAGATATCTGAACACATCGGATCCGAAGGAGCTGGCGTCACACTGCATGGAGGATATCGACAGGGATTTCGTGAAAAATGTGCAGACAGGAGACATCATCGTAGCTGAGAAGAACTTCGGCTGCGGTTCATCAAGAGAGCATGCGCCCGTGTCTATCAAGGCTGCGGGAGTGAGCTGCGT
>JAFSTZ010000211.1 GCA_017445525.1 Eubacterium sp. | reverse complement strand
TGCAGCAGACATCCTCTATGGCAAACAGATGAAGTCTATGGAGCAGGCCGAGCGTGCTCAGTTCAGAGATGAGAAGATAGCCGAGTACAATGAAAAATTTATGAACCCGCACATCGCAGCGATGCACGGGTATGTAGACGAAGTTATACGTCCTGAGGCAACCAGGGAGCGTATCTACGCAGATCTCCTGATGTGCTCAGGCAAAAAGTCATTGACCAAGGTTAACAAAAAGCACGGAAACATCCCACTTTGATCACCGTTTTCACTATAAACATATCACTCTCGTACATGGATCAAGCCCCACGCATCCGCAAGCATACAAGCTTGGATGTGTAGGGCTTGATTCATTTATATGAGCATATTATCCTCTTATTCTTCCTCTGTTACTTCAGGTGTTTCAGTCGGCTCCTCTGTCTCCTCGGCCGGTTCTTCCGTCTCCTCCGGTGTCTCTGTCTGCTCAGTCTCGATCTTGGAGATATCGATACGTATAGACACCGATGTAGAGACCCTGACGCCTATAGGCGGTGAGAAGTTCACCACAACACTGTGCTCCCCTTCACCCATGCCGGATATATCTATATACGGATTCAGATCTGATATAGTCACATCTCTCAGCACATCATCGCTTCCACTAAGCGACACCTGATAATGTTGTTCGGCATCAGGGAAGTTGACAGCATAACCCTGTCGAAGATTTTTAACCTCTATATCCGTTCCTGTAAAGCCGAGAGACCTCTGTCCGCTCCTGCCTATCTCACATCTGACGGAGACTACTTTTATCCCATCCTCTATCACATAGTCATCACCGAGATAAGACGTTATATCTATCTCCTTTTCAACATCGGAAGTCGCTCCCTCTATATCAACTTCAAGCTTGATCATCAGATTCTCCGTCAACAGCTCCGGATCCTCGGCAGATACTCTGACGCTCTCCGGCTGTCTGTCGGTCTGTATCAGATGATAGCCCTCAGCAGGCTGTCCGACGGTGGTTATCTCTATCGGAACATCCATAGTCTGTCTCACACCGACATTTACTTTTATACTTGTCGCTGAGAAAGTCAGATTGGTCGCATCAACTATGTCACCCATCGCATCATATGCCATAGGCTTCGCCTTGACGGAAAATCCCTCTGTCTCTCCACCCAGCTGGATGACTGCTCCGACGTGATCTATCTTTTTCATCTTTGATATACCGCCGGCAACCTCTATGATATTCGGCTTAGCTTTTACCGTTCCAAGTACGTATCCCTCACCGAGTTCACCCTCGGTCTGTATCTCAACCTTGAACTTGGAAGACACGCGCTCTTCGAGCTTTACCTTGAGCATGGCACTGCCCCAATCAAGCTCGTATGGGACATTTTCAGGATTTTTATTGAGCTTTACCTGGATCGCAACAGCATTCACACTTGACAACTCGGTCAGATCCGCAGTCGCGGTAAAGTTTCCCACATTCAGTCGCTCAACAAGACTTCTCTTTGAAGTAATTGTAACATCTACAGTGTTTCCGCTCAAAACCTCATAGACCTGGTTTGCCGATGTGATGGCGGTTTCATTCAATATCTCCACGGGAACGCCTTCAAAGGTTCTCTTCGTAGTTGGATCGATGATATTTACCGCTATCAGCCAGAACACTCCTGCTATGATGATCGAGAGGATCTTCCAGCCGATATTTCTCGTAAATAAACTCTTTATCCTTGCCTTCATCTGCCTACCTTCTTCTATCTTGAACAGTCATTTACTCAACATGCTGAGAGTCCGTACCTGATTTATCAGGAGCGGATGCATCGCTTTCCTTCAAACTCTTTTTCTTCTTGAACTGATACCACTTTGCCTTCTTGTCACTATCGACTCTTGCGGCCTCCTTCAGCCTGAGAGTCAGTGTATCAGCATCGATCTTGTGATACAGATGTCCTTCCATAGCAAGTGATACCGCACCGGTTTCCTCTGAAACTATGATCGTCAGAGAGTCGGAAACCTCACTGATGCCGAGTCCCGCACGATGACGGGTACCAAGATCCTTACTGATATCCAGACTGTTTGACAGCGGCAGATAGCACGTGGCCGCCACTATCCTGTCTTCTCTCACCAGAACCGCGCCGTCGTGAAGCGGAGTATTTTTCTCAAAAATATTTATCAGCAACTGTGAACTGATATCAGCGTTCACGGAGATGCCGGTTCTCTCATACTCGAGGCACTTTATATTTTTCTCGATAACGATGAGCGCGCCGGTCTTCACCTTTGCCATATCATATGTCGCCTTCACTATGGCCTGCAGGCTCTTCTGCGAGTATCGTTTACTCTTCTCACC
>JAFSTZ010000210.1 GCA_017445525.1 Eubacterium sp. | reverse complement strand
GGGGGCAATGATGAGCGTGAGCAGACGCTGAACCAGCTGCTCTCCGAGATTGACGGATTTGATTCATCAAAGGGTATCATCATTCTCGGTGCACCAAACCGACCCGAGGTGCTTGACAAGGCGCTGCTCAGACCGGGACGATTCGACAGGCGTATCATCGTGGAAAAACCTGACCTTAAAGGCAGAATTGATGTTTTGAAGGTTCACTCGCACGACGTGCTTATGGATGACACGGTGGATCTTGAGGAGATAGCATTGGCTACGTCCGGTGCCGTCGGAGCAGATCTTGCCAATATGGTAAACGAGGCTGCCATCATGGCTGTAAAGGACGGGCGCAAGGTTGTATCGCAGAAGGATCTGTTTGAGGCGGTAGAGGTCGTGCTCGCCGGCAAGGAGAAGAAGGACAGGATCCTCGGCGAGGAGGAAAAGCGCATAGTAGCTCATCACGAGATCGGACATGCATTGGTCATGACCATGCTGAAAAATACCGAACCCGTGCAGAAGATAACCATCGTTCCACGTACTATGGGAGCACTCGGATACGTGATGCAGGTGCCTGAGGAAGAGAAGTACCTGATGAAGAAGGGTGAGCTGATCGATCAGATAACCGGACTTCTCGGCGGACGTGCTGCAGAGGAGGTAGAGTTTGACGATATAACCACGGGCGCATCAAACGATATAGAGAAAGCAACATCCATCGCCAGAGCCATGGTAACTCAGTACGGCATGAGCGAGAGATTCGGTATGATGGGACTTGAGACCATCACGAGCCGCTATCTGGACGGTCGTCCGGTGACAAACTGTGGCGAGCAGACCGAGGCGGAGATAGATGAAGAAGTTAAAAATATTTTAAGGAAATGCCATGATCGTGCGAAGGATATCATCGTTGAACATAAGGATGTTCTCGAGAAACTCGCAGAGCATCTGATCGAGAAAGAGACCATCACCGGCAAAGAGTTCGTCGAGATATTTGAGGAGGCAACCGGTATCAAGCTCAAGAAGAAGAATCCGGACGGTACCATCGTCGAGGAGGACTCGGAGGAGGACTCAACTGAGACCACTGACGAAACCACCGAAACCCCGGTTGATACGCCCGCAGCCGACACAGATGATCAGGATGAGGAAGATGAAAATGTTTAACATCCAGGAAGAACTGAAAAAGCTGCCGGCCAAGCCGGGCGTCTATCTGATGCACGACGCCACCGATGAGATCATCTATGTAGGCAAGGCCGTAAGCCTGAAGAACAGAGTTCGTCAGTACTTCCAGGAAAGTCGCAAGGTCACGCCCAAGATCGAAAAGATGATCTCCAGGATCGCATGGTTCGAGTATATCGTCACTGACTCGGAGCTTGAAGCACTGGTTCTCGAGTGCAACCTGATAAAGGAGCATGAGCCGCGCTACAACACCATGCTGAAGGACGGCAAGACCTATCCCTATATAAAAGCAACCATACAGGAGCCTTTCCCAAGGCTCTTGTTTTCACGTGAACTGAAAAAAGACGGCAACAGATACTTCGGACCCTTTACCAGCGCAGCGGCGATACGTGAGTCCATCGAGCTGGTAAACAGGATATATCACCTCAGAAACTGCAACCGTATGAAGAAGCGTCCCTGCCTATATCACGATATGGGACAGTGCCCGGCGCCCTGTCAGGGCTATATAACAGAGGAGGAATACCGGGAGAACTTTGAGAAAGCGCTGAAGTTTCTCCAGGGCGATACGGCAGATATCCGTCGTGAGATACAGGAAAAGATGAAAGAAGCCGCCGAGCGCATGGCATTTGAGGAGGCCGCTGTCTACAGGGATCAGCTGGAGAGCATACGCCGCGTCACCGAACGCCAGAAGATCACTTCGGATGAGAGAGACGACAGGGATGTCGTTGCTATGGCGAGGTCGGGCGATGAAGCGGTGGTGCAGGTTTTCTTTGTCAGGGACGGCAAGGTGCTCGGAAGAGAGCATTATTATCTGACCGGAGTCGAGTACGAAAAAGACGAAGATGTTATATCCTCATTTATCAAACAGATGTATGCCGGCACACCGTATATGCCAAAGGAGATAGTTGTAGAAAAAGAGTTTTCCGATAGTAAAACTATACTTAACTGGCTTTCGGAGAAGAGGGGGCACAAGGTTTATATGACCATACCCCAACGCGGACAGAAGGAGCGGCTTCTGGAACTCGCCAAGAAAAACGCCTACATGGTCCTCATGCAGGATTCGGAGAAGCTCCGACAGGAGAGAGCGAGAACCAGAGGTGCCATGGAGGAGATAGAAGGCCTGTTGGGGATGGAGGGGCAGCTTCATCGCGTAGAGTCCTACGATATCTCTCATATAAATGGTTTCGAGACGGTCGGTTCCATGGTTGTTTTTGAGGAGGGAAAGCAAAAGAAAAACGACTACAGGAAGTTCCGCATCAGGTCGGTGTCGGGACCTGATGACTACGCATCGATGGAAGAGATGCTTACAAGACGCTTTGAACACAGCAAAAGGGAAGGTCTGTCCGAGGGGGATTCGTTTGCACATCTGCCCGATATCATCTTTATGGATGGCGGCAAGGGACAGGTGCATGTGTGTGAGGACGTGTTGAAAAAGCTCGAGGTTGACATCCCGGTCTGCGGTATGGTAAAGGATGATCGCCACAGGACCAGAGGACTATACTTCCGCGACGAAGAGATACCGATAGATACGCACGGACAGGGCTTTCATCTGATAACGAGGATACAGGACGAGACCCACCGCTTTGCGATCGAGTATCACAAGCTGATTCGATCAAAATCCCAGACAAAGTCCGTGCTTGATGATATCCCGGGTATAGGGCCGAAGCGCAGACAGGTATTGATGCGGGCGTTTGAGTCGCTTGAGGACATCAAAAATGCCACCGTCGACAGTCTGTCCGAGGTACCCGGTATGGACAGAAGAGCTGCCGAAGCAGTGGCGGAATATTTTTCTCAGATCACTCCAACACGTTAGCCGGCCGGTCGCCGCCCGGTTTGTCTATCGTGTTATCGCTATCTGAGCCTTTATCTATCACTCAAGCACGTTAGCCGGCCAGTCGCCGCCCAGCTTGTCTATCGTGTTTATCACGATCTTTGTCTTTTCATCTACCCTTGTGATCAGGTATTTCATGAGATATGCCGGGATGGCAACGCATCCGCCGGTCCAGGGCTTGCCCGGCCCGAAGCAGTGGAGGAAGATGGCTGAACCCTTTCCTGCCTTGCCTTGTGCGTTGTAGCTGATATTCAGCGCGTACTGGTAGTGGAGAGGATACTCGACAATATGCTCGTCGCATTTGGAGATGTCGAGTTTCTTGTGCTCTCTGCAGTCGGCTATCAGCTGGTTGTATTTATACTTGGGATCTCCCGACCAGTAGGTGAACTCAGTCGCCTTGGTATATGGGATGACAGAACCCGGATCCGCGTTGTTTCCGAAAGCGCAGTTAAACTTGTATGTTCCGGTAGGAGTCTTCAGATCACCCTCTTTTTTCTTTCCGAGACCGTTCTTTCCGATAAAGCACGGCGTAGTCATGAGCATGTGCCACTTGCCGTTTATCTTTTTGTGATAAGAGAGCCAGGCAGCGGTCGCCTTCTTTTTCTCAGCGGCAACAACTACCAGCTGGTCAGTCTTTTTGGCAGCGGCAAGCTTGGTGACCCACTTCGGCGATGCCACGTCCACGATGCTGAGCTGTGTATCTGCGTCAGACATTCCCGCAACCACAGAATTGACCGGGAAAGTAAAGTAAGTATCCGGATATGGTTCGTTCTCAAGCGTGAAGTGCCACCACTCCTCAACGAGAGGCTTGAATCCGCCGGCGATCATGGCTTCACGGAGTATCATGCGGTTGTTGTATTGTGTTTCGGTTAGGTCAGCGCCTCTGTAGTCCGGATGGGATTTCTCACCGAAGTAGTCGAAGGTTCCTCCCATGTCGACCTCTTTCTCCGTCTTCATATCAAACAGAGTCAGATCGACAGTGCTCCCGCGGCTGTGACCGGACTTCCTGTCGATGTATCCCAGAGGAAAGAGGACTGATTTGTCAAGCTCCGGATAGAAATACTCTTTCATCTTGGTGTCTGCAGTGTCCTCTGCCCAGCGGACGAAGTGATCCACCGCCTTCTGCGGACGGTAAGCGTCGTATATCTTGAGACGATATCCCTTCTCCATCAGGCTGTCGCTGACGCCCTTCAGAGCTGTTGCAGCTTCCTTCGTGAGAAGCGCCACAGGCTCCTCGTACCCGTCAACCCTCGCACCGACGAAGTTGTAGGTTGAGTAGTAGCGGATCTCGAGTATGGCATCCGGAACCGCTTCCGACAAAAGCACAAAGTCAGACGCATCATCCGAGTGCTTTACCTCTTCCTCCTTGATCACGACGGTCCCGCCTGAGGCCGGCTGCTCCTTTGCCACTGCCGGATCGGCGGAGTACAGCGAAGAAAAGACCATCGCCAGTGTCAGAGCCAGAGCTCCTGTTTTTTTCAACAGTTTCATGTATTGTCCCTCCTTTTTTATATAAATATCATGGTGCACGTTTCCGTGTATCCGGATTTCCGCGTATCATGATGATATACCCAGATTATACAGATTTCTTGAAGATATGTCAACATCCTAGTGCCGACGCCCGGATACTGCCGTGAACAGTAACAACAGCTTGTCGGACGGTTACGGACGGATTCGACGGATTACGGTAAACATTGACTTGCCTCGTGAAAAATGTTATAGTGGAGAAGGTGGCAAGCGGGATTTCCCGGTTGTGCCATGACACCCGCATGTAGTAACGGATACAGGATAAGCGGCATATATCACATTTATACGGAGGGATATACATGGATAATACAGATGTAGTAGCACTTGGAGAGTTGCTTATAGACTTTACGGAAAACGGCGTCAGCACCCAGGGAAATCCTCTTATGGAGGCAAATCCCGGAGGAGCGCCCTGCAACGTTCTCTCTATGCTGACAAGACTGGGAGTTAAAACAGGATTTATCGGCAAAGTCGGAGATGACATGTTCGGCAGACAGCTTCGCGATGCACTGGTTGAGGTTGGTATAGGTACCGACGGTCTCATCATGGACGCGGACTGTAACACTACGCTTGCCTTTGTACACACCTACCCTAACGGCGACAGAGATTTCTCTTTCTACAGAAAGCCCGGCGCGGATATGATGCTGAAGAGGGATGAGCTGAACACCGAACTGATCAAAAACTGCCGGCTTTTCCACTACGGCTCGCTCTCCATGACAGACGATGACTGCTTTGAAGCGACGAAGGAGGCTATCCGTATCGCAAAGGAATCGGGAGCAGTCATAAGCTTTGATCCGAACTTGAGACCGCCGCTGTGGGACGGCGACCTCGACAGAGCGAAGGAGAGGATATCATACGGGATGAGTCAGTGCGATGTGATGAAGATCTCGGACAATGAGATAACCTGGTTTACCGGTAGGGATTCATACGATGAAGGCGTAGCTGTTTTGAGAGAAATGTTCCCTAACCTCAAGCTGATACTGGTATCTTTAGGCCCCGAGGGCAGCATGGCATTTTTAGAAAAAGAAAGAGTGGTCGTAAAGCCTTTCCTGAACCCGGATACCATCGAGACTACCGGAGCCGGCGACACCTTCTGTGCTTGCGTGCTCTACTATGTGCTGGAGCATCCGGGTTTTGACTACGATGAAGAGGGATTGACGCAGATGCTGACTTTTGCCAACGCAGCAGCATCCATCATCACCACCAGAAAGGGAGCACTGCGCGTGATGCCGGAGCGCAGCGAGGTTGAGGCGTTTATCAGTGAAAGAAAAGGGTGAAGATATGGGAAAAAAAATCATATTTTTAGATATAGACGGAACTTTCACGGAGCCGGGATGCAACACACCTCCGGACTCAGCGGTAGAGGCGATCAGAAAAACGCAGGAGAGAGGAAACCTCGTATTTCTTTGCACCGGGAGAAATCAGGGCATGGCCGCACCTGTCATGGAGTTCGGCATGGACGGGATCATAGCAAGTGGAGGCGGTCGCATCATCAGCGGATGGGGAGAGAGTGAGGAAGTGCTCTACGACTGTCCGATGACCGAGGAACAGCGGGTAAGAGTGCTCACAAGTCTCGAGAAAAATGGTGTCTATCGCACGGTTGAGTGCCTTCACGACTCATTTACCGATGAGAGCTTCAAGGAGTTTATCGCACAGAGCGCCACGGACGCCAACTCCGAGTTGCTGCGCTGGAGGAAGCAGATAGAGGAAAATCTCAACATCCTTCCCATGGCAGAGTACAGGGATCAGCCCGTCTACAAAGTCATAGTCATGAGCCCCGAGAAGGACAACATCCTCAAGGCGAGCAGGGAGTGGGTTGACGATTTTCATCTGCTCCTGCAGGAACCGGATCGCTATGGTATCGTAAACGGCGAGATAGTGAACAAAAACTTTGACAAAGGTCAGGCGGTTCTCAGGGTATGTGAGTATTTCAGTATCCCGGTGGAGGACACATACGGCCTCGGCGACAGTGAGAATGATCGCGAGATGCTCGAAACAGTCGGAACATCCGTGTGTATGGAGAACGGAGCAGCGTCCATGAAGGAGATCTCGGATGTGATAGCACCTGCAGTTACCGAGGACGGCTTGCTGAAGAGCTTCGGTGAACTCGGCCTTCTGTGAT
>JAFSTZ010000209.1 GCA_017445525.1 Eubacterium sp. | reverse complement strand
TGATAGTTCCGTGTACGATATCTCCCTCCCTGAAACGCTTTAGAGAAGCATTTATCTCCTCTTCAAAATCTGCCATTGATTCCATAGTTTGACTCCTTTTTTTATTGTTTGATATATACAAATCTCCTTCTCGAGCTCAGACTGCACAACTACGATACAGCTTGATTCAACGAACACGTACCTATCCCAGCAATCCCATCAATTCTTCAGCTGAAAGGCTCGCCAGCGACTTGGACTCACCGGATAGTATCGCATCCGCCAGATCCTTTTTATCCTCCTGGAGCTTCAGGATCTTCTCTTCTATACTGTCCTTAACTATCATCCTGTAAACAGTTACTTTTTTCTTTTGTCCGATACGATGAGCACGGTCCGTCGCCTGATTCTGCGCTGCCAGATTCCACCACGGATCATAGTGAATGACCATATCCGCCCCGGTCAGATTGAGCCCCGTACCGCCGGCTTTCAACGATATGAGAAATACCGGTACATCATTGTCATTGAAACTATGCACCAGCTTCAGTCGCTTCTCCTTTGGCGTTGCACCCACTATCTTATAGTGCTCTATACCCGCTGCCTTCAGATCCTCCTCCAACAGCTCCAGCATCGATACAAACTGTGAGAAAACCAGCATCCTGTGACCGGCAGACATAGCGTTGGTTATAAGCTCCATGCACGCCTCCCGCTTGGTCGATCCACCGGTATAATCATCAAACAGCAGCACAGGATCGCAGCATATCTGTCTGATCTTGGTCAGCTCTGCAAGTATCTTTATCTTGTCCTCGCCCATGGAAGGATCAGTCCCTGCAAGGATCTCCTTCATATGTACTACCTGACCGTCATAAACTCTTCTCTGCTCGGTATCAAATCTTGCATAGCGAACCTCTTCCAGTTTCTCCGGAAGATCCTTCAGCACATCTGTCTTCAATCTCCTCAATATAAATGGGCCGACCATGTTTTTTAACCTGGCGGTGATCTCTTCATTTTTACCCTTAACTATAGGTGTTTCAAATCGTGTTGAGAACTCGGAATATTTATATAGAAATCCCGGCATCAAAAAATCAAATATACTCCACAACTCTGCGAGTCTGTTCTCTATAGGAGTGCCTGTCAGGGCAAGTCTGCGATCTGCGTGTATGATCTTTACTGCTTTGGTCAGAGCGGCTTTCTGATTCTTGATATACTGCGCCTCATCGATAACCATAAGAGAAAAATCCATCTTCTCATAGATCTCAACATCCGAACGCAAAAGGTCATAACTTGTGATATAAACATCACGGGTTTTTGCAGCCTGTACAGCCTCTGTCTTTTTCGGTCTGCCTCGCTTTTTTATAACAGGCACTGCCTCTCCGTTACTGGCAAGGATCGCGTGTCTGACATCAGCAGTTCCCGCAACCGCAACCACATCGAGTGATGGAGAAAACCTGTTAAACTCCTCAACCCAGTTATATACCAGGGACGCAGGACAAACCACCAGCGCGGGCTTGAGTTCTGAGATGACAGCCGGCTCATCATGCGGTTCGGACGCTTCATCCTTCAACGCCTTGATAACAGCTATCGTCTGGAGAGTTTTTCCAAGTCCCATCTCATCTGCAAGTATCCCGCCAAAGCCGGCTCCGATAAGTGTGCGGAGCCATTTATATCCATACTCCTGATACGGACGCAGGATACCGGTAAGCTCTTCGGGAACCTCATACTCTGTATCCTTTATCGAGTGGAAGTTTCTCACAAGATGGCGGTATGTACGGTCTCTGTTTGCAACCAACTCCTCGTGGTCACCAAGCATCTTGTCCAGATAAAGAGCACGATAAAGAGGCAGGCGGATCTTGCCCTTCAGCGACTGATCAAGAGTGATATTCATACCGTCCATGATCTGTTCAAGTGTGTTGAACGTATCATCATCGGCAAGTGTGACAAAATCACCGCTCTTCAGCTTGTGGTATTTTTTCTTTTGACGATAGCTCTGCAGCACCTCCAAAAGCTCATCCGGAGACATATCCTGTGATATCACGGAAAGCTCCATGAGGTTGGACTCTACAGATACTCCAACCTGGATCTGTGGTATAGGCCTCGCTTTATACTTTCCAAAAGACTCCGTGCCCTGTACTTCACCATAACGCTCGAGCACATCGATGCCTTCGGTCAGGATGCGATACAGGCTTTCCTCCGTGCCGTCGTCGTAAAAAACTATTCTATCATCTTCTTTTTCATCTATGATAGGGAAGTATTTTTCAAGGATCTTATTTACATGCAACTCCTGTCGTTCATCACGATAGACATCGGGTAGAGCTGAATTGGGATGTTCATTTACATTGCCTTTCCTCTTCTGTTTTCCGAAATCATATTTACTGCCGATAACATCCCTAAAAGTGATAGAATGACTCCATATCCCATCTCTGGAAAGAAGAGGATAACTCTCCTCACCATACGTAACAAATGTATCGCATCGTACCTGATCATCCTCTGTATCCAAACGAAATAAAAACTCAGGCTCCACCGGCAGATAAGAAGCGACAACTTCTTCGGATCTATCGATAAAATCAACATAAGGATTCTTTATAAACTCAGGAACCAGACGATAATAAAACTCTGCCAAAGTATCTCCTCCGACATTGAAGTTTATCCGTCCTGTTGAATCGTCCAAACTGAAAAACGGCTTAAGACTCTCCATGTCTTCATCCGTCAATCTGCTGAGCATATTTTCATCCAGTGAATAATACCCTACTGTACCTTCTAAGAGCAGAGGCATCTCACCGGTCACTGATACACCTAAAAACTTGCCATTTATCTTTATAGGCTCTGCCTCAAGACTTATCTTAGGTTTGCTGTATCCGATATTCACGGAAGTACCGCTTCCTGTTGGTCCCTTGTACTCGCAAACATGTCCCTCTGCTATGTCATAAAACCTGTCAAGAAGAGCGCCCGTTAATGTTTCCTGACTTTGCATCTTGATCTGAGTAGGTCTGTGCCATCCTGCTCGACGAACTAGGGTTCTGTTTACTCCGGCAACCTCATCCAGTCTCCTTCGAAGCAAGGTAAGCCAGGGAGTGCTTTCGCTGTCAAATCTATCGTGAGAAAAATCGATGGAAACATTTTTCCCGAGTGAAAACCCCGTTCCGTCATCAACCGCTGTCAAAAGCTCGGGTATCTTCTTTAAAACATATGACTTGCCACCCTTTATTCCTACGCGAAATGAAAGAGATATGATATTGGACTTGTCACAGGATATACGCGGTGCCAGATATACCTCCTGACCTTTGCGATCATCATCTGAATCACTGACCTGATCCAAGGCATCCTCCTCCGCATCCCTAAATGCGGAAAAAAGATCCAAGGCCTGCTTGTCAGTAGCAGATCCAAGCTTATATGACGTGATCCATTCAAACATGAAATAAAGCACTACAAGCTCATGCTCACACATCTCATCTTCATCGAGCGAATCATCTGATAAAATATACTTTCCTGTCCAGTAATTGTAGTGTTTTTTATGACATCTTGTACAACTGCACACACTGAGCTTATCACGTGTAAACGCCATCTCAACATACGGTGAGAGCGAACCATCCTGAACATCTCCCGACATGTATGCTTTCTGCTTTCCGGTTTCAGGATCAAATCCATATTCACTCTTAAAATCGGCCATGTTTCTCCCGATTAAATCATGTACCATCTGTAATGATTTATCTTTGCGATATACTGTGGTTTTTTTGCCCTTTACTATTTTTTTCAGATCATAATAATCACTGTCTATACCTTCTTTCATAAATGGTATAAATATATCGATAACATCTACATAGGTTTCTTTATCTTTTTTTATCTTTTCAAGTTCTTCGAAGGTAACATCTCTTTCTCCGGTATAACCCTTTTTTATTGACGTTACTTTATTTGCGGATTTTCTACTCGCTTTTTTTGCCGCCCTTCTCTGTTCTCTGTTTCCGTCGTTTAGTATTTCTTTCATCCCTCCTTTTACGATTTCTTCTCCCATCCATCTAAGAAACTGTTTTTGATCCTCTTCATCCCAGTCATCCATAGCATCCCAATAATCATCATCAAAAGAAGGCGAATCATACTCTTCTGTCTCATCAAAATAAGAATCGCTCTCGTCTAAATCATAACCATCCGGAAAACTATAATAGTCCTTAAGTGTTTTTCTTTTAGCCATCAAAAATACTCCTATATAATACAATTATATTCATCGAGTTGCTTTGCCTTAAAAATACTCCCTCAGAATACTGTTATAGTCATCGAGATGCTTCGTCCTTCAGAAATACTCTTTTATAATACAGTTATACTCTTCGAGATGCTTCACTTTTTTTATCTTTTTAAACAGTTTGTCCCCTTCCGGATGTGATGCCTTCAGATGCGTCCACAGTTCCTTCATCTT
>JAFSTZ010000208.1 GCA_017445525.1 Eubacterium sp. | reverse complement strand
GGGAAGGAAACCTCTCAGAAGATCGAGACCTCCGCGTCCGGCAGCGTAAAGATAACCGAACAGGTGAAGCAGCCGTCGGGGGATCACTCCAAGGTGGTCATGAACAAGACCGGCAAGAAAACCGTCGCCATCAAGCAGGCTGTCACGACCGCCCAAAACGGCAAGGTCACGATACCAAAGACCGTAAATGCAAACGGCGAAAGGCTGAAGGTCACCGCACTTAAAAAGAACTTCCTGAAGGGTAGCGAGACCAAGCCGAAGGAAATAACAATAAACGCTCCGGACATCACCAAGATAGCCAAGGGCGCATTTAGTGGTATCGCCAAAAAAGCGACCATCGGGGTCAAAGCCGGCAAGAAGGACTTTAACAGGATACAAAAACTGATCAAAAACTCCGGCATCGGCAAGGGCGTGAAGATCAAACGGGTGAAGTGAGCCCATGGTTTCGACCAGATAGACTGGGATAACAACGTAATCTTTACATAACATTGACATATGTATACAAGTACAAGTTTTTCCACTAACTACCCCTCATGGTAAAACTGACTCAGATCTATAGTCAACTCTCCGCCTGTCAACTCAACCGGAACAGGATCTTTAAAAGAGTACATATGAATGAGTGAATCATTCTCATATAAGATAGTTGTTACAGTCAGCCCCTCCGGGTCGACCATCCAGTACTCCTTTACTCCGACCTTCTCGTACTTCTTTCTTTTTCTGACAAGATCGTGATTGCGATTAGTGGGGGACAGGATCTCGATCACCAGCTCGGGAGCACCTATAATGCGTTTGGGATCCTCCATCTTCTTCTCATCGCAGATGACAAATACATCCGGTTGAACGATAGTAGTGTCATCATCCGCATCGGGTTGTACATCTGTGGGTGCTGCAAAGGCAAAGCATGACTTACCTTTTTTCTCGATAAAGTTGTTTAACGAAGACTGCAAAACATATGATATCCTCTGGTGCATCACATTCGGCGCAGCCATCAGATATATATGCCCATCTATCAGCTCCACACGAGGCTGATCCGGCATACGATAATAGTCATCCAACGTAAAAAGTCTGTCCTGCTCCATCGCCCCATAAGCATGCGCTGCCTCGGATACAAATACCGGCTCCGGGCGACTCGCATAATCATAAGTCAGTGATCTGGAAAAAAGTTTAGATAGCTGTATCATAGTCTCACGCCTGGGTTTCTTCGTCTCACCGCTGAATACCTTCCTGACTGTACTAACCGGGATGCCGGTCTGCCTCGCTATCCAGTCACAGGTATATCCATACTCTTCCTTCTTCTGCTTCATCTCATCTATAGTCATAATGCCTCCTTTCCGTAGCATGTGCCGTTCGGCATATAACACCTCGTTCTATAACACTACCCTTTCGTTACCCATATTATACCCGTTTACGACCCGTTTGTCAAGCCGGATTTGTCTCTAAAGATTACTATTCAAGTCTGTTTTCACACAGCTGTTTCTTCAAAATAAATCCTTGCATTAATAGCTTGTTTTTTATATAATTACACTATACCGCACTATATTGCTTTCTCACAGAAATACTACAAAATTATAAAATTGAGCTGCAAGAAACACTCTCCCAAATAAATCTTACCTAAATCAAAGGAGAAAATCATTGAAGAAACTATTTATCAAAAATGATATGAATGAAAGGATCGATACCCTGCTGTACAGATTCCGCTCACGTATGATGTCCTACCCGCCCGGGATGTGTCCGCTGGCGCTGGTGCGCTCCCTGTTTCAGATATCGATGAATCAGAGCTGCGGTAAGTGTGTACCCTGCAGAGACGGACTCATCCAGTTGGATCGCCTGATGGCAGATATACTGGCAGGCTCGGGGTCGGAGCAAACTCTCACCCGATTGGAAGAGAAATGCCGTATGATCGCAGCAACCGCTGACTGTGCCGTAGGGGTGGTAAGTGCCAATCTGATCCTTGACTCTCTCGTAGAGTTTGCGGACGAATACGAAAGTCATATCCGTGATAAGCGATGCGTCGGGCATGCATCCCAGACGATACCCTGCGTAACTCTGTGTCCGGCACATGTCGATGTCCCCGGATATATAGCCTGTATCAAAGCAGAAAAATACTCCGATGCAGTTAACGTGATCCGCGAGAAAAACCCGTTCCCGGTTTCCTGTGCGATGATCTGCGAACATCCTTGTGAGAAGAAGTGTCGACGACTCCTGATAGATGATTCAATAAATATAAGAGCGTTAAAAAAATACGCCGTCGATTCATCTGAAGGGACAGATCCGGTCCTCCCCTCACCCGTTCCAACCGGGAAAAAAATAGCCGTTATCGGAGGCGGTCCATCCGGTCTTACAACGGCTTACTTTTGTGCACGGATGGGACATGCAGTAACAGTATTTGATGAACATGAGAAGCTTGGCGGTATGCTCCGTTACGGTATTCCGGAGTACCGCCTGCCAAAAGAAAAGCTTGACAGAGATATCGACTATATATTAAGCGCCGGAGATATTACTGTCAAAACCTCTACCCGCATCGGCAGCGATATCGATATAAAGGATATACAGGATAAATACGATGCCATATACATCGGCCTCGGCGCACAGATCGGTAACCGCCTGCCCGTGGAGGGAGCAGACGCAGATAACGTCATCCCTGCTGCTGATCTTCTGCAGATGGTAAGCCGTGGTGAAGCACCTGACGTGAAAGGCAAACATGTTGTCCTCATAGGCGGAGGAAACGTAGCGATGGATGCTGCACGTACGCTGGCCAGACTTCACGCCGAAACGATACATGTATTTACCAGAAATAGAGACGATATCACAGCTCTTGACACAGAGGTTACCGCAGCGATGCAGGAGGGTGTGAGATTCAGAACACTGTTATCTTTTCTAAATATCGAAACAGACCCCGAAACCGGAAAGGTGTGCGCAGTATGGCTGCAACCGGAGATCGTTGCCGAGTATGATAAAAATGGTATGATGACTACCGAGCATTCGGAAAAATATCCCTATCGTTTTACCTGTGATCTGTTGATACTCGGAGTCGGACAGAGAGCGGATGTTGAAGTATTTGAAAAGGCATCATTCCCTGTTGAGAGAGGAAGAATCCTGGCAGATGAAGAATGCCGCGTCCTGAACACAAAGGGAGTGTTTGCAGGGGGCGACTGTGTGACCGGTCCGTCCACAGCGATCCGTGCCATAGCTGCAGGTCAGGTTGCCGCTCATAATATCGACGAGTATCTGGGCTATCATCACAAGCTTGATCGCCGTGTAGAGATACCGGCTCCTTCACCAAATCCCTGCATCCCGACCGGCAGACTGGAGATCGAGGAGCGGGATCCGTTTGAGCGACGGGAGGATTTTTCTTTCGTAGAGGTCGATATGACCAAAGCTGAAGCACTGCGCGAGGCCGGTCGCTGTCTGAGGTGTGACTTCTATGGTTGCGGAACTATGGAAGGAGGACGTGGCGAATGAGTAAAAACAGCGATAACATTTATATGATAAAAATAAACGGGCATGAGTATAAAGTAAATAAAAATACTACTATACTGAAGGCAGCCAGAGAAAACGGAATCGAAATCCCGACACTGTGCTACCTAAAGGATGTAAGCGATATAGGATCATGCCGTATGTGCATCGTTGAGGCAGACGGATATGCCGGATATCTGCCCGCTTGTCGTACGATGATTCAAGATGGGATGAATATCCGAACAGATACAGATAGCATCGAAAACACGAGGTGTGAGATCCTAAAACTGATATTGGCGGATCACAACTTTGATTGCGCAAACTGTGTCGCAAACGGAGGTTGCGAACTCCAAAATCTGTGTGACAGATACGGTGTTGATCATGCCGAAAGTAAGGGCATGCGAAGTGAGTTAAAAACCGAGATGTTATACGTGCATGACAATCCATATATAAGCTATGACGAAAGCAAATGCATCCACTGCCGACGATGTGTAAATGCATGTCATAATATCGCCGGAAATGGTACTCTAATCAATGCAAGAACAGGGAACTATCACCTGCTGGAAACCCCTTTTGGAGCCGACTATAAAAGTACCGGATGTGAAAGCTGCGGTGTATGTACGTGGGCCTGCCCGACCGGTGCGCTGACTCGAAAAAGGCAAAAGGAATACTCTTCAAAAGATGCAGAAAGGATACTTACCACCTGCCCTCACTGTGCGACGGGATGTCAGTTCTATCTGGTCGTAAATGACGAACGCATCGTTGATGTGGAGCCGGCTGACGGTCCCGCGAATCACTCACGTCTATGCGTCAAGGGAAGGATGGGAAGCTTTGACTTCGTGCATGCAAAGGACCGTCTGACAAAACCTCTCATTAGAGAAGACAGAAACAGTGATTTTCGTGAAGTCGAGTGGGATGAGGCTATATCATTTACCGCAAAAAAACTTCTTGAGATCAAAAATAAATACGGGCGCGAATCTCTGGCCGGATTTGCATCCTCACGATCCACCAATGAAGATGTATATATGGTTCAAAAGATGGTACGTACCTGCTTTGGAAACAACAACACTGACAACTGCGCCAGAGTATGTCACTCGGCTTCGGTTGCGGGACTTGCAAGGACTCTAGGCTCAGGCGCCATGACCAATCCCATAAGTGATATCACCGACGATGTTGACCTGATCCTCCTGGTCGGATCAAATCCCGAGGAAGCCCATCCCGTAGTTGGTATGCAGATACGTCGGGCCGTGGATAATGGTGCAAGATTGATCGTCGTTGATCCAAGAAAAATCGGACTCAGCAAACGAGCAGATATACATATCGCACTGCGTCCGGGAACCAATGTAGCCTTTGCAAACGGTATGATGCACGTGATAATACAGGAGGATCTCGTAGATCATGACTATATCAGTGAGCATACCGAGGGATATGAAGAGATAAAAGAACTCGTAAAAGACTACACGCCTGAAAAGGTGGGAGAAATCTGCGGGATCGATCCCGACCTGCTCCGTGAAGCGGCAATGATGTATGCAAAAGCGGACAAAGCCCCCATCATATATTGTCTGGGCGTGACGGAACACTCGACCGGTACTGAGGGTGTGATGAGCCTGTCAAATATAGCTCTGCTATGCGGCAAGATCGGAAAAAGCGGCTGTGGCATCAACCCTCTGCGCGGACAGAACAACGTACAGGGAGCCTGTGATATGGGAGCTCTTTCAACAGACTATCCCGGATATCAAAAGGTTGATAATCCCGCTGTACGTGAAAAGTTTGAAAAAGCGTGGGGAGTAGATCTCAATCCCAATCCCGGACTGAAAGCCACTGAGGTTTTTCCGGCGGCGATCGAAGGCAGTATAAAAGGATTATATATATGCGGCGAGGATCCTGTGGTTTCCGAGCCTGATACAAGCCATATACTCCGTGCATTAAAGGAACTTGATTTCCTCGTGATCCAGGATCTGTTTATGACTTCTACCGCCAAGTATGCCAATGTAGTCCTGCCGGCAGTCAGCTATGCGGAAAAAGAAGGAACATTTACCAACACGGAAAGAAGAGTCCAACGTATAAGAAAAGCGGTTACTATACCGGGTAATATGAGGACTGATATCGATATAATAACAGACATCATGAACGCGATGGGATACCCTCAAAAAAGGATGAGCAGCTCCGAAGTGATGGACGAGATCGCTTCACTCACACCAAGCTATCACGGCATATCTCACGCAAGACTCGATACTGAGGGCGGCCTGCAGTGGCCATGCCCCGATAAGGATCATCCGGGAACACCCATCCTGCACGTAGGTCATCCAACAAGAGGAAAAGGACTGTTTTATCCGGCACAGTACAAACCGTCGCAGGAGCTTCCGGACGATGAGTATCCGCTTATCCTTATGACAGGTCGCATCCTGTATCACTACAATGCCGCATCGATTACAGGAAGATCCAAAGGACTGATGGATCTGTCGGGCGAGGGTTTTATAGAGATTAATAAAACGGATGCCAATAAACGATCTATATCTGACGGAGATAAAGTTACAGTGAAGTCGCGTCGCGGAGAGATCACGACGATAGCACGAGTAGGTAACAAAGTAAAAACCGGAGAAACATGGATGCCGTTTCATTTTTCTGACTCTCCGGTCAACTATATCACCAATCCGGCTCTTGATGATATCGCAAGGATCCCGGAATACAAGGTATGTGCAGTTGAGGTGGAAAAACTATGAACAAAAAAACAATTGTTAAAATAATCATCACAACCTGGCTCATCTCAGGTCTGGCAATATTTGCATGCAGATCCGATGCTCAAAGATCTTCTGCATCTACCACTGCCAGCACCGATGATACTCTCACGCCGTCTAATACGGCTGTCTTGACTATCACCGCTGCCACCGGCACCACTGTTTCGCCTGCCCCGACTACATCTACCGCTACCGGCACCGCTGCCTCTCCCTCACCAACGCCGGAACCATCACTCTATAAGCAGCATAAAAACTCGCCGGCAACCACCATCATCGACATCACCGGTCGCAAAAAAAGAGAATTAAAAACCATGTTTTATATAAGAAAAATAGATGATGATACTTTTGAATCCATGCAGGGAAAATCATATCCGAAAAACTGTCCCATAAAAAGAGACGATCTCAGACGCGTCCGCATACTTTACTACGGATATGATCATGAAACACATATCGGGGAACTCATAGTAAATAAAAAAAGAGCTGTAGACTTCCGTGATATCTTCAGGATACTGTATTGCAAAAAATATGAGATAGAAAAAGTGCAGCCCATCGACGCATACGACGGCAATGATACAAGATCCATGAAGGCCAATAATACTTCTTGTTTTAACTACAGAGTTGTCGAAGGAACAACAAGTATTTCCAAGCATGCATACGGAGTTGCGATAGATATCAACCCCCGGATCAATCCATATGTATACTGGGAAAACGGAAAGAAAAAGGTCTCGCCAAAGAACGGCAGAATGTACGCCGACCGCAGCAAAACCTATGATCATCCTATCATCACACACGATGATATATGCTATAAACTATTTCACAAAAGAGGCTACTTCTGGGGAGGCGACTGGATCACCATCAAGGATTACCAGCACTTCCAAAAACCGTTATAACTTCAGCAAATCATACGCCGGAACGATCAGATACCGGGTCAACAGTCTCAACACTTCCAGACACCGCTGTAACTCCGGCAAAACATATGCCGGAGTGATCAGCCGGTGGATCAGCGTCTCAGCACCTATTTCTCGCTACTCAAATCGTATTTATGTTTATCGAGCCTGTCCTCAAACTCCTCAACAGGAAGCGGCTTATCAAAGTAATATCCCTGTGCGACATGACAATGATTGCTGCGCAGGATGTCAAGCTGCTTTGATGTCTCAACACCCTCCGTGATCACCTCAAGACCGATCTCTCTGGCCATGGAGACAACATGCTTATACATGAGATGATTCTTACTCATATTCTTTTCATCATCCATCGGCAAAAATGACTTATCGATCTTTAATACATTCCAAGGCACATCCTGAAGAAGATTCAGAGATGAATACCCCATCCCGAAGTCATCTATGGACGTGGAAATACCAACTTCACGCAAACCGGTAACAACTCTCTTCAGGTCTATGAATCCTGCTACCGTAGTTGTCTCTGTAAGCTCTATCTCGATCAGATCATGTGGTATCTTATACTTATCTACAACAGAGATGATATCGGAAAGCAGGTCAACCTCTGCCAGATTCTTTCTGGAAAAATTGGTCGATACACGCACAACCTTTTTCCCTTCGTCGATCCATCTCCTGAGATCCTTACATACTCTTTCCAGCATATAGTAGTCAAGCCGGCATATATCTGTATTCTGTTCAAGCACAGGTATAAACTCCATGGGCGGAACTATCTTTCCGTCTCTGACCCACCTGCACAGAGCCTCTGCGCCGACGATAGTTCCCCACGTAACATCAACCTTTGGCTGATAATATGGCTGGAACTCATCATCCTCAAGTGCTTTTGGAAAAATATCCCTGATATGATTGATATTTGCGCGCATCTTTTCCATGTTGTCATCATAAGTGATGATAACCCCGTGACCCTGTTGTTTGGCAATCATCATAGCAGGATAGATCTTGTCCATCATAGCCATCGGATCTTCAGGACTGAACCCATCCGGTATATCAAACACACCTGCGCAGGCAGACACCATAACCCTCTTGCCCGTATTCATATCATAAGCCACAGGAACTCCACCGAACACCTCAAGGATCTGATCCTTGACCTCATCTCTGAAGCACGCTACAAAGTTATCGCCTCCCAGCCGGCAGGCTACTCCGTCATCACCGATTATATTCTTGATAAGGTTAAAGTACTTCATCATCGCTATATCGCCCTGCTCACGACCAAGCTGGATATTGATGATGGAAAAACGCTGCAGATTGAAACATACAGCTGTGTATTCACCTATCTTGTTAAATGACGAAATCCTCTCCACATGACGGGTAAATGCCCTGATATTCGGATATCCAAACTCATCATAAAAGCCGAGCATTTCTACGGCATTTGTAAGTCGATTGCGTCCGATAAAACTCATCATCGCGCGGAGCATGATATCAACCTTAACCGCCTCCTCCTCTGTCAGAGTATTCTCTGCAGACTGATAAACCGTACTCTGAACGACTGCACCTGAACGAACCACCAGACGCCTCTGCACTGCTATCTTTGCCGATCTACCATTATCATAATCACAGATAGACTCACCTTCGCCTCTTTTTTCATCACTCAAAGTCCTGTAAAACATCGTTTCTGCCTTGGATAGACGAAACAGCTCACAGATACGTGTAACGGCATTAACGATGCGATCCCTATTAAACCCCGGGATATCTGTCATGGCACTCACCATCTCTTCAAACAGCTCATAATAAAGCATCTTTTCTTCCTGATTCATATCTATTCCCTTTCACCCAAGTATTAATCATATCTCTGTATCATAAAAAAACACTATCTCATCGTCATCTTTTATCTCATACAAACTACTGCCGACTCCGGGCAAAACACCGTTTACTTTGTACTTCCATCCGCTCTCCGAACCGCAGTCAAACTCGTACAGATTGCCGATCCCCCTGACATAATAAGTATCATATAAAGGAGTATAATCAGCATCCAGAAGTATATCATTTTTATCACATATTTTTTTCAGTATATCATAGACGGACTGGCCTTTTTTATATCTTATCTTCCCCGAGAAAAATACTCCGTCCCCCGGAACAACTTCCTCAAGTCCGTCCCTCCATAGATCTTTCCGATCCAGTATCAACCGACACTCTATGGTAAAGCTGCAAGTATGCTTTTTCTCTTTTTCAACAGCAGGTGTCGAAGTAGGTTCGGCTTTCTGTCTGTCGCCGGAACCTCCACCTCCTGAAGCATCGTCCCCGGACACTCCGTCAACGTTTTGATCCGCAGATGGCGGGTGGGATCCTCCGCCCCCTGAAGCACCTTCACCGGAACCGCCGCCTGATGATCCCCGTCGTTCCAATCCATCATCACCGGAAGGTGCATCGCCGGAGAATATATCCTCAGAAGACTTATCATCCTCGGGTTTATCCCTATCGATAGCAGGTGACTCCGAGGCATCGCCCTCACTTCCTGCCTGACCTTCCCGGAGATCCGCGTCTCTCTCTCCTGGGATTGTTTTATCGATGCCATCTTCATATGGTTCACTTTGAACAGATGCCCCGGTAACGGATACTATAGTATCTTCTTTAGCAAACCGCACCTCTGACGAACCGCTGTTATAGATCCCCAGATATATCAGGGAAGCAAGCAACACTCCCCAGATAGTGATCAATAAAACAAGACTCTTTTTCTTCATGTCAAACAACCCAGCTTCTCTACAAGCTCATCGTAACCGGTGAAAAGAACCGTCTCCATCCCAAGTTCCTTCGCCGTGTCGATATGTATCTGTCGGTCATCTATAAAAATACTCTCCTC
>JAFSTZ010000023.1 GCA_017445525.1 Eubacterium sp. | reverse complement strand
GGGTGTACAGTTCTGTGCATGCTCCGGAAGGCAGTTTACGAGCATGTTTAAGTTGTTTCGCCCTTTGGCGGACAAGATTTTTTTTATCTGCGAGGGAGGAGGCTTCGTCAGCAAGGGAGCCGGAAATATCCTGCATAAGGTTGTGCTTCCGCCGGATGTGGTAGACGAGATCATCCGTGATGCCATGCAGATCCCGCAGGTTGACATCATGGTCGCAGGGATCAAAAGATCGTACTGCAGATCCAGAGATTCGGAGCTTTACAGATGGATGGTTGATGATTACGGCTTTGATATGGAGGCTGTCGGTGATATCCTGCACAACATCGATGACGATATAGCCAAGGTTTCTTTATATCATCGCAACGCTGTTGAGATACTTACAAAGGATGAGTTCAAGCCAAAGTGGGAACAAAGAGTCAAGGCTGTTTACGCCGGTATCCAGTGGCTTGACCTGGTGTCAAAGGACTCCGGCAAGGGAGTGGCGGTTTCATTTTTACAGAAATATCTGGGAGTCAGTCCGGATGAGACCATGGTCTTCGGTGACAACCAGAACGACATCGAGATGTTTGAAAAAAGCACGCACTCGTATGCCGTGGAAGGTGCCAGAGAAGAGACCAAAAAGGCAGCAAACGAGGTTTGTCCGCCTATGGAAGAGGATGGAGTTTTACAGGTCTTGAAAAATATGTTGTGATATGTTATAATGCTTTGATAAGTGTCCGGGTGGGGCGTTTCTACTGAGAATCGGTCTGATGGACATTAGGGGGAAACGGTGCGATAACCGAAATGGAGGAAGTATGGATAACAAGATCATTCACGCCTTTTACGGTAAAGGCAAGGGCAAGACATCGGCGGCCATAGGTCAGGCGGTCAGAGATGTCAAGGAAGGTGAGCGAGTCACCATCATCCAGTTTTTGAAGGGCAAGGAGAGCAAGGAGTTCGGTATCCTTTCAAAACTTGAGCCTGAGGTGCAGTTTTTCAGGTTTGATCGGTCGGAGACGGCTTACAGGGATCTCTCGATCGAGGAGAAGGAAGAGGAGAAACAGAACATCTTAAACGGTGTGCATTTTGCCAGAAAGGTCATAGAGACGGGAGAGAGTAATATCATCGTTCTCGATGAGCTGCTGGGAGTGCTCGACATGGGTGTTCTTGATATGGAATCTATCATAGAGCTGCTGACCACGGAGGGTGATTACAGAAAGCTCTATGTTACCGGGAATATCCTTCCCGAGGAGCTGATGGAGTATTTCAACGTCATCAGCGAGATAGATCTAAAGAAAGATGAAACAGTACAGTAGTTATCGTAAACAGTAATATACAGTATATGGTTGTGCGGAGCGTCACAGACGGCTGGAGAGTGTTCAGACCGCATACGCTTCAGAAGGAGAGGGTAAAATGTCAATATTTGAAGGAGCTGGTGTGGCTCTTATCACACCCATGAACGCTGACGGGAGCGTAAACTACGACAAGCTCGAAGAGCTTCTGGAGATGCAGATCGCAGGCGGTACGGACGCTATCATAAGCTGTGGTACTACCGGAGAGGCATCCACTCTTTCCGAGGAGGAGCATATCGAGTGCATCAGATTTACCTGTGAGAAGGTTAAGGGCAGGATCCCGGTTGTGGCCGGTACCGGTTCCAATTCTACTTATACGGCACTTCAGCTTTCCAAGGAAGCAAAGGACGCAGGTGCGGATGCGCTTTTGCTGGTAACTCCGTACTACAACAAGGCTACCCAGGCGGGTCTTGTAAAGCACTTCGGAACTATCGCCGGTGAGGTTGGTCTTCCGGTGATCCTCTACAACATCCCGGGACGTACCGGTATGAAGATCGAAGCTGAGACCATCATGGAGATGAGAAAAGAGTACAGCAATATAGTCGGGGTTAAAGATGCGACCGGAGATATGGCAGAGACCGTCAAGGTACTCAGTCTCTCGGATGGCAAGATAGATGTTTACTCCGGCAATGACGATATAACCGTGCCGATCATGAGTGTGGGAGGAAAGGGCGTTATTTCAGTTCTTTCGGATATCCTCCCGAAGGAGACTCACGATATGGTCAAGGCTTGTCTTGACGGGGATTTCAAGACCGGAGCAGCTATGCAGCTCAAGTATTATAATCTGATACAGGCGCTGTTCGGCGAGGTGAATCCGATCCCTGTTAAAAAAGCTATGAACTTTATGGGACTTGATGTGGGACCGCTGAGACTGCCTCTCACCGAGATGAGCGATGCCAAAGCGGCTATCCTCAAGGAAGAGATGATCAAGGTGGGTATCTCAGTTAAGTGACATCTTCGATTCGCCACGGATAGGCGAGGTGCCCGAAATCGTAGGCCTTGACCGTGCTTTATGCGGTGAACAGTAACGTATTTGTTTTCACAGTTTTTGATTATAAATGACGGAGGAACCGGGATGACAAAGATTATTATGAGCGGATGCTCAGGTGCTATGGGTGTTATGATATCTGAGCTTGCGGAAGCGGATGATGAGGTACAGATCGTCGCAGGTGTGGATGTAGTTGTGAACAAGAATCTCAAATATCCGATCTATGAGAACATCATGGATTGCGAGATCGAGGCTGACGTGGTGGTTGATTTTTCAAATCCTGCCGTGCTCTCGGATATCTTGAACTATTGTGAGGAGAGACAGATAGGTGCAGTGCTGTGTACCACGGGTTATACGGATGAACAGATAGCCGATATCGAGGCTGCGTCCGGGAAGTTCCCTGTACTGAGATCTGCCAATATGTCACTCGGTATAAATGTCATCAGCAAGCTTATCCAGGATGCGGTAAAGGTACTCGGCAACGAGGGATATGATATCGAGATAGTTGAGAAGCATCACAACAGAAAGCTTGATGCTCCTTCAGGTACGGCACTTGCTCTTGCAGATGCCGTCAACGAAGCTGCAGATAACAGGTATCACTATGTGTATGACCGCTCGGATCGCAGCCAGAAGAGAGATACCGATGAGATAGGCATCTCGGCTGTCAGAGGTGGAACCATAGTTGGTGATCATGATGTCATATTTGCGGGGACTGATGAGGTGATCACTTTTTCACACAGGGCTTACTCGAGGGCAGTGTTCGGTAAGGGCGCCCTCGCAGCTGCAAAGTTCCTCTGCTGCAAGCCGGCAGGGAAATACTCTATGTCTGATGTGATTAATAACTGACAAAGGCACGTAGCGCTTGTGTCCGGTAACACATTTCTTGCACACGTATAAAAGTGTGCTCGAAATGTGTTCCGGACGCCGCTACTGTGCGTATGCAGGATTAGCACGGACATACATGGATAACCCTGGGACATGGACAGAGGAACTTGATGCACTGTTCGGCAATAGATAATAGGAGAAACAGATGGAATCATTTACTGTAAAAGATATATGTGAGGCGACGGGAGGTAAGCTCGGCTGGGGCGACCCTGCCGGAGTTTGTGACGGCGGAGTCTTCACCGATTCGAGAGAGACCGGCAAGGGATGCGTGTTCGTAGCGATCATCGGTGCGAGAGTTGACGGCCATGAGTATATCCCCGATGTGCTGAGTCGCGGTGCGGCGTGCGTGATATCGTCCGAGCCGAACGAGGATGCGGACACCTCACTTGGTGCGTGTGTTTATGTGGAGGACACTGTCGAAGCCCTTCAGAAGCTGGCTGCGTGGTACAGGAGGAGATTTGATATCCCTGTCATCGGAGTGACCGGAAGTGTCGGCAAGACGTCGACCAAGGAGATGATAGGTGCTGTCCTCAGCAAGAAATACAAGACACTTATCACATATAAAAATATGAACTCTCAGGTGGGACTCTCATTGATGATGTTCCATCTTGATTCGACCATAGAGATGGCTGTTTTTGAGATGGGTGTAAGCATACCCGGAGAGATGGACAGACTTGTGGATATCGCCGCTCCCTCTGCTGCAGTTATCACCAATATCGGAGTTTCACATATCGGTAACATGGGCTCCAGAGAGAATATCTGTAAAGAAAAAGGTCGTATCATCCGCAAGTTCGGTGACAAGGGAAGACTTTTTGCGTGTGGAAATGCCGACCTCTACGATATGATCACAAACAATCTGCCGTATGACTGCTGCGATGGACATTGCGGCACGTTTTTCTATGGGATAGAAAGTGATTTCAAGGAGGATATATCCAAGCTTTCGTTTATGGCAAAGGATATTTATGCAGATGAGGATGGAGAGCATTTCACATTTGTTTATCCTTCCGGCGAGGCACAGGTCAGGCTTTCTGCCATGGGCGAGCACAATGTGACCAACTCACTTTCGGCACTTGCCATAGGACTTGAGTACGGGGTTGATATCGCTGATGCGATAGAGGCTGTAGGTGAGTACATGCCGCTCGATATGAGAGGTGCTTTAAAGAGTTATGGTGGTGCAAGCTTTATAGATGACACTTATAACGCCAGCCCTGACTCTATCCGATCTAACATCAGAGCGATGTTCTCCTATTCAGGGGATGCGAGAAGGATTGCTGTCCTCGGAGATGTTTTGGAGCTTGGAGAGAAATCTTCGGAGCTGCACAAAAGCATCGGAGCATTTATAGAGAGCGAGGCTGCAGCAGGCAGAAGGCTCGATGCACTGTATACAGTGGGAAACGAGTCAGAGATCATAGTTAAATACCTGAATGAACATACAGATATACCGGCAAAAAGCTGCAAGGATAATTTTGAACTGATAAACAGTCTTGCAGAAGAGATAAAGGATGGCGACAGGGTTCTGTTCAAGGGATCCAGAGGCATGCATCTTGATGAGGTTGTAGAAGCATTGCTCAGGAGACAGCCTGATGAAGCCTGATATAGCGGAGGTTATAGTCGATATCTCCGTGGAGGAGCTTGACAGACCGTTTGAATACAGGATACCGGAGGGGCTTGCCGACAAGGTGAGTGAGGGTACTCCGGTCACAGTTCCCTTTGGCAGAGGGAATCGCAGGATGACAGGATACGTTATCGCGATAAAGGAAGACAGTGAGTGGGATCGGGACAAACTCAAGGAGATCCTGGAGACCGTAGACAAGGATGTACCCGTAGAGGGACAGCTTCTCGGACTTGCCGCATGGATCAGAAGCCGATACGGTCCGACCATGAACGAGGCGATAAAAACTGTTCTTCCCATCAGATCAAAGGTCAAGGAAAGGCGTAAAAAGCAGGATGTCGCTACCGAAAAGACCGATACTGATTCGAATCAGGCAAAGACTGTCAGAGATGCTTCCACAGATACCGATCAGACAGATAAAACAAGCATAGATAAAGATTACCCCATAGTTCTGAATGATGAACAGAGACAGGTGACCGATACATTTATCAATGATTACAGGAAGGGGAAGAGGGAGACATATCTCCTCTACGGCGTCACCGGATCGGGCAAGACCGAGGTGTACATGGCGATGCTGCAGGAGGTTCTGTCACAGGGCAGACAGGCGATAGTGCTCATCCCTGAGATCGCACTGACTCACCAGATGCGGGAGAGATTTGAAGCTCTATTCGGGGACAGGGTGAGCATCCTCAATTCCAGGATGTCACAGGGTGAGAGATACACACAGTATATGAGAGCCGCAAAAGGCGAATCCGATATAGTGATCGGACCCCGGTCCGCTCTTTTTTTTCCTTTCAAAGATCCTGGGATCATCATCATAGATGAGGAGCATGACGGGAGTTATCAGAGCGAGAAAACTCCTACATATCACGCCAAAGAGGTCGCAATAGAGCGTGCGAGGAGATGTGGGGCGTCGGTAGTGCTGGGTTCCGCGACACCGTCGGTTGAGAGTTATCTTTCGGCCAAAAACGGTGATTACAAACTTTTGACCATGCGGAACAGAGCGGGAGGAGCGGAGCCTCCGAAGATCCATGTGGTGGATCTCAAAGAGGAGCTGAAGGCTAGGAACTACTCGATCTTTTCCGAACTTCTGACAGAGAAGATCAGACAGAGACTCGAAGCCGGTGAGCAGACCATGCTATTTATAAACAGACGCGGATATGCAGGATTTGTGTCCTGTAGGAGCTGCGGATATGTGATAAAGTGCGACCACTGCGACGTGTCCATGACCGAGCACTCGCACGGGGATCATCCGTATCTGATCTGCCATTACTGCGGCAGCAAAAAGCCTATGCCGAAGACCTGTCCGGAGTGTGGTTCGTCCTATATCGCCGGATTCGGTATGGGAACCGAGCAGGTTTGCGATCTGGCTGAGAAGATGTTTCCCGGTGCCAGAGTACTGAGGATGGATGCCGATACCACTAAGAATAAAGGCGGACATGAGCGTGTGTTAAAGCCTTTCAGAGAAAAAGAGGCTGACATACTGGTCGGTACCCAGATGATCGTCAAGGGACACGATATGCCCAACGTCACTCTGGTCGGAGCTATAGCGGCAGACCTTTCCATGCACAGAGGTGATTTTAGGAGCTTTGAGAACACTTATCAGCTCTTGAAACAGGCGGCAGGCCGGGCAGGCAGAGGAGACAAGCCGGGCGAGATGGTCATACAGACATACCAGCCTGATGCTTATTGTATAGATGCCATAAAAAGAGAAGATGACTCGATATTTTATGAGAGCGAGCTGAGCTACAGACATCTGGGCGACTATCCTCCATTTATGCATATGCTGAAGATACTGATCTCATCAAAGGATCACGACAAGGCTGTATCGATGAGTGAGAAGATAGCATCTTTTGCAGCAGAGGATGAGTTTGGTGACAGGCTTGAGCCGGTGGGTCCGGCTCCGGATAACCCGGCATTTATCAAGGATATGCATCGCATCTCATTTTATATAAAAAGTGAGGATCCGCATCTGCTCGACAGATATATGCTTCGCATAGAAAAGGAGATCAAGGGTAACGCATCTGCGAGAGACTGTTTTTTAAACTATTCAAGAAGTGTGGTTTGATCACACTTTGATCAATATAAATAACGGAGTATTTTGACGGACATGATCGTCGGAATGATCACCGTAGAAAACCAGGAGGCGGCGAGATGGCTATAAGAAATATAAGGGTTATGGGAGATGATATACTGAACAAGCCCTGCAAACCGGTCAAGGAAATGAAAGAAAAAACAAAGGTGCTTATCGGGGATATGTTTGACACGATGTATGATCACGACGGTGTCGGACTTGCGGCTCCCCAGGTCGGCATACTCAAAAGGATCGCTGTGGTTGATGTGACCGAGGATCATACAGGCGGTATCGTCATGATCAATCCGGTCATACTTGAGACATCCGGCGAGCAGAGAGGCATGGAGGGATGCCTGAGTGTCCCTGAAAAGGCAGGTATCGTGACAAGGCCGAATTACGTAAAGGTCAAAGCACTTGATATCGATATGAATGAAGTTATCATAGAGGGGGAGGAACTGTTGGCCAGGGCGCTGATCCACGAGGTAGAGCATCTTGACGGCCATATGTATGTGGAAAAAGCCGAGGATGGAAGACTGTATGATCCCGATGAGGTAAAGGATGTTATGAAGCGGGAAGGCTTTGAATGATAAGCATGTATGTGCAAGGAGTGTTTTGACGGGATGAGAATCATTTTTATGGCTACTCCGGACTTTGCCGTGCCGGTACTAAAGAGGCTGCATGAGTCTGATGAACACGAGGTGGTCGCGGTCATAACCCAGCCGGATAAGGCGAGGGGGAGACACGGAACACCGGTACCCACTCCGGTCAAGGAGTACGCTGTTTCAAACGGGATAGATGTATATACTCCGATGAAGATCCGTGATGCAGAGTTTGTTGATATACTTCGCGGGATCGACTGCGATGTTATGGTGGTATTTGCGTTTGGGCAGATACTGTCATCGGACATCCTGCATATGAAGAAGTACGGTTGTATAAATATCCACACATCGCTTTTGCCTGCATGGCGCGGGGCGGCTCCCATGCAGTGGGCCATCATGGAAGGCAATGAGTATTCCGGAGTCACCATCATGCAGATGGATGAGGGGATAGATACCGGAGATATACTGATGAGTGAGAGAGTAGAGCTTGCTCCGGACGAGACCACGCAGAGTCTCACTGACAGGCTTACACAGATCGGATGCGATCTCATCCTGCAGGTGCTGGATAGTGCCGCCAAGGGAATGCTTGCGCCCGTGAAACAGGATGATGAAAAAAGCTCGTATGCAAAAATCCTTTCAAAGGAGATGGGCAAGGTTGACTTCTCACAGTCTGCCGTACAGATAGAGAGAAAGATAAGAGCGTTATCAGAGTGGCCGGGAGTATACTGCAGTCATGGCGGAAAGACAGTGAAGCTTCACAAGGCTGAGGTCGTTTCCGGAAACAGTACATACAGCCCCGGGGTTGTGAGTGAGGTGACAAAGAAAGCATTTCTCATCCAGACAGGAGACGGACAGCTGCGTATACGAAGCCTGCAGCCCGAGGGTAAAAAAATCATGGATGCGGCAAGTTTCCTGAATGGAAATCCGCTGGTAACAGGAGAATCGTCTTTTGAGTAACAGAGATGTAAGAGAGTTGGCATATGAGTTGGTTTTCGATGTGATGGAGAAGGGCGGAAAGTCCGATGTTCTGTATCACATGATCGCCGACAGAGAGGAGCTGGGTGCGGATTCGGCAGCCCTGCTCAAGAGAGAGGCCTTTGGCACCATTGAGTATGCGGTACGCCTTGATGCGATGATCCGCAGATTCGCCGACAGACCCGTCCGCAATATGACTCCCGATGTCAGGACTATGCTGCGGCTCGGTTTTTATGAGCTGGAATATATGGACAGTATCCCTGCTTACGCATCCTGTGATGCCATACAGTCTCTGTGCGACAACCAGGGCAAAAGAGGTTTTATAAATGCGATCATGCGCGGATATGTCAGGGAACTGGAGACTCCTCCCATCGAGGATCCGTGGAAAAAGATGCTCCCTCACGAGAAGTATAGTATGCCGAGGGATCTCTGGGATATCATAGATCACAACTACGGCAAAAAGACAACCGCAAAGATGGCAAAGTTCTTTCTGAGCCGTGACGGTGAGGTGACTCTGCATATCGACCCTACGAAGATAGGCGTTGATGATTATGCAAAGATGCTGGAGATTCCTTACGACTTCGGAAGATATATGAAAAACACCATAATCCTTCACGGGAGTCCGGATGTGAGAATGTTACCCGGCTACGATGAGGGACTTTTCTATGTACAGGACGAGGGCTCCATGCTCCCCGTAACGGTTGCCGGCATAAAGCATGGGGATCACGTGGTGGATGTCTGTGGAGCACCGGGAGGAAAGGCGGTGCATGCGCTGATGTGCCTGGACGGAACCGGAGTAGTGAGCATACGCGATCTCAGTGAGAGGAAGCTGTCGAGGATCAGGGAGAACATCTCTCGCATGAGATATATAAATGTTGAGATCAAGCTGTTTGACGGAAGAAAGACAGATACTTCATGGAAAGATAAAGCAGATGTGCTGCTGTGTGATGTGCCCTGTTCGGGGTACGGTATCATCGGCAGAAAGCCGGAGCTCAAGTACAGGTCGCCAACGGTGGTCGATGAGCTTGTGGAGATACAGAGGGATATAGTTTCTGCCTCAGTATCGATGCTCAAATCCGGCGGAGTACTGGTTTACTCTACCTGTACCATACATCCAAAGGAGAATGGCGGAAACGCCGACTGGATAGAACAGGAGCTCGGACTTGTACCTGAGAGTCTGGATCCGTATCTGCCGTATTCACTTGTGAACTCACAGACAGGTACGGGGAGACTTCAGACCCTTCCGGG
>JAFSTZ010000207.1 GCA_017445525.1 Eubacterium sp. | reverse complement strand
TCATTCCTGAGATCAGAGCTATCATGCCGAATGTTGTTATCCTGGTGGGTACACCGGAGTATGACAGAAACCTTGGTGATCCGACTCTCAGGAGACTCGGATTTGACAACCTTATGTATGTTCTGCACTTTTACTCGAGTTCGCATGGTTACAATGTCCTGAGCGAACTTGCTACAGTCAGGAACTGGGGTGTTCCGGTATTTATAAGCGAGTGCGGTATTACGGAATCGAGTGGAGACGGAGATATCGATTTTGAGTCTGCCATCTCGTGGTTCAACTTCCTGAATGAGACCAATACAAGTTATGCCGTTTGGAGTCTGTCAAACAAGGTGGAGTCGTCTGCATTTTTCCTTCCGACCATGAAACCGCAAAATGGGTATACGGATGAAGATCTGACTGAGTCGGGAAGATGGGTCAGAGAAGTTATCCGCGGCAAGGACCCGGAAGATATAGAGAGACCGGCGGATGTTCTCGTAAAAGGAACATGGGGATATATATCGGATTATATAGCACTGTCTCTCGGAGAGAGGAATTATATAGTTATCAACAGATGGCCTTACTATGCGCTGGGTTCGGCAGGAGTCGTTATCCTGGGGATGCTGGTGTTTGGTCTTTACAGGCTAAGTAAGAACAAGAAAAAGAGATCCGGAAAACGTTCAAAGAAGAACTACTTTACATACAGGGATATATATGAGTATGGACGTGATTCAGGGAAAAAGCTTCGTGGGAGAAAGTCTGCAAGTATATGTCTGATCATAACTATATTCTTGTTCCTGATATATCTGGGATGGCGTGCGACCGCTTCGATACCTGCGCGAGAGGGATGGCTGGCCATAACGGCAAATATCATCCTGCTGCTTGTGGAGTTTCTCGGATTCCTGGAGTCACTTGTACTCTTTGCAAATCTTCACGGAAAGAGGGATTATCCTCTGCCTGAGATACCGGATGACGAGTGGCCGGACGTGGATATTTTTATAGCTACATATAACGAGCCTCCGGAGTTGCTGAGAAAGACGATCAACGGTTGTACGAGGCTTAAGTATCCCGATAAGAGTAAGGTACATGTCTGGGTGTGTGATGATAACCGAAGGGCTCGTATCAGGGAACTGGCAGAGGAACTCGGAGTGGGTTACTTTGACCGTCCGGACAACGAGGGGGCGAAGGCCGGTAACCTCAATTGTGCTATGGCGAGAACTTCATCGCCTTATGTGGTGACGATGGATGCGGATATGATACCGCGAAGTGAATTTTTGTTAAAGACTATCCCGTACTTTGTAGATGCGGAGCTTCGTCAGAAGGACAGACCTGAGGAGGAGAAGATACATCTCGGACTGCTTCAGACACCGCAGTGCTTCTACACGCCTGATATTTTCCAGCATGCACTGTATTCCGAGAAGAAGGCACCGAACGAGCAGGACTTTTTTTATCGCTCCATCGAGCCTGCCAAGACTTCTTCAAACAGTGTTATCTACGGTGGATCAAACACGGTACTCTCAAGACGTGCACTCGATGATATCGGAGGATTTTATACCGGCTCGATCACTGAGGACTTTGCTACCGGTATGTTGATCGAGGGGGCAGGATATGTGAGTCTGGGTCTGCCTGAACCGCTCGCTTCCGGACAGACTCCGGATACTTATGCCGAGCATATCAAACAGCGTACCAGATGGGGACGCGGCGTCATCTCTACTGCGAGACAGTTAAAGATATTCAGAAAGAAAGAGCTGAATATCAGTCAGAAGTTAAGCTACTACAGCTCCGTTATATACTGGTATTCACCGATCAAGAATCTGATATATCTGCTATCACCGTTGTTGTTTGCGGTGTTTGCGATACCTGTGTTTTACTGTAACTGGCTGGAACTTCTGGTGTTCTGGTTGCCGATGTTTATCTTCCAGGATGTATCGCTGCGGCTGACGAGTCAAAACTCCATATCGGTCAAGTGGAGCGGTATATATGAGAATGCCGTGATGCCGCATATGTTGATACCTATCATAAAAGAGTTCTTCGGTATATCAACATCGGTGTTCAAGGTTACCGATAAGAGCGGCAGGAAGAAGGTAAAGAAGAGAGATATGAAGGCCATGGCGCCATTTATAGTCTTTACTTTGCTTTCGGTCGCAGGTATCGTGAGGCTGGTATTTATATTTGATCTGTCTCAGACGATCAGTTTCCTTGTACTTCTGTTCTGGATCATCAGAAATCTGTACTATCTGGTTATGTCCATGTTCCTTGTGGACGGACGTGACAGTGATGTGGAGATCGTCAAGGTCAAGGACGGAGAGATGGTGCGAGTATGTGATATGTCGGATTCGTCGGAAGAGGTGTATTACGATGGTATCACAACTCTTATGACAGAGCACAGTATCACGATGTTTCTGGATGAAGCTGATTTCTCGCCCGGTTCGTCTGCAAAGGTTATGCTTATGACGGATACGGATGAGATACCTCTCACGGGTGTTATAACCGAGGTGGATGAGTCCAGAAGAAGCTTTGCAAAAACATACGAGATGGAGATCCTGGACTTTGGTGAGTATAAGGATGACTACATAGCATTTTTGTATAACCGTATTCCGACGCTTCCGCAGTCGCTGAAGAGAGATCTGGGAGTTATCCCGCATATGTGGACCAACATAGCTTACAGGGTCGGCAGAACCGTGAAATCGTGATGATCGTGTATGGTAATCTGAAAGAAAAATGTAACTACAGGAGATAGAAAGATGTTAGATATCAAGTTCGTCCGTGAGAATCCGGACATAGTAAAGGAAAACATAAAAAAGAAGTTTCAGGATAAAAAGCTTCCGCTGGTTGATGAGGCTATCGAGCTGGATGCGAAGAGACGTGAGGTTCAGCAGAGAGCGGATGAGATACGTAAGGACAGAAATGTCAAGTCCAAGCAGATAGGTGCTCTGATGGGACAGGGTAAAAAGGACGAAGCCGAGGCTGTCAAGGCTGAGGTTACCGCCCAGGCCGAGGAACTCAAAAGCCTGGAGGAGCAGGAGACCACTCTGGCTGAGGAGCTGAAGAAACGTATGATGGTCATCCCCAATATCATAGATGATTCGGTGCCTGTTGGCAAGGATGACTCCGAGAATGTCGAGGTGGAGCGTTTCGGTGAGCCGGTGGTGCCTGATTTTGACATACCGTATCATACGGAGATCATGGAGAAGCATAACGGTATCGATCTGGATGCAGCCAGAGATGTGGCCGGCAACGGATTTTACTATCTGATGGGCGATATCGCGAGACTTCACTCGGCGGTGATCAGCTATGCCAGAGACTTTATGATCGACAGGGGATTCACCTACTGCGTGCCTCCGTTTATGATCAGATCAAATGTAGTTACGGGTGTTATGTCTTTTGAAGAGATGGACGCTATGATGTACAAGATCGAGGGCGAGGATCTCTATCTCATCGGTACGTCGGAGCACTCCATGATAGGTAAGTTTATAAATAAGATGATACCCGAGGAGGAGCTTCCGAAGACTCTGACAAGCTACTCACCCTGCTTCCGTAAGGAGAAGGGAGCTCACGGCATCGAGGAGAGAGGTGTTTATCGTATCCATCAGTTTGAGAAGCAGGAGATGATCGTGGTCTGCAAGCCTGAGGAGAGCCCGATGTGGTTTGATAAGCTGTGGCAGAATACCGTGGATCTTTTCCGTTCACTGGACATACCGGTGAGAACGCTTGAGTGCTGTTCGGGCGATCTGGCTGATCTCAAGGTCAAGTCAGTAGATGTGGAGGCATGGTCTCCGCGCCAGAAGAAGTATTTTGAGGTTGGATCCTGCTCGAACCTTTCTGATGCTCAGGCGAGACGCCTCGGGATCAGGGTGAAGGCTGCGGACGGAAGCAAGTATTTCGCTCATACGCTCAATAATACAGTTGTTGCTCCGCCGAGGATGCTGATCGCATTTATAGAGAATAACCTGAACGAGGATCTCTCGATCAATATACCGAAGGTGCTGCAGCCCTATATGGGTGGGAAGAGTCTGATTGGGTAACCGGGCAGGAGCGCTGATGTCCGGTAACACATTTTTCTCACGCGTATGAAGCGTGTTCAAAATGTGCTCCGGACGCCGCTCCTGCATTGACGGAACAGACTTCCCGCAAATTAGGGATCGGTACTTTCTAAGATCAGAAGAGAGATCAGGTCAGGTAAAAAAAAGGAGTGGGCGAGGTTTCTGTATTGAGCGAGAGATCAGTTCAGGAGGCAAGACGCTGCGAGGATCTGAGTGATGCATGAGATGAGTTATGTGGTTAGGTTGGTTAACCAAGCTTTGGATATTAAAAAAGAGCAGGCGGGGAAGGTCACCCGCCTGTTTGTTTCGGTCGGAGAGATGACGGGCGTTCTGCCGGAGTATCTATATAAATACTACCCGCAGGCGGTTGGGGGGACAGAGATAGAGGGCTCTGAGCTGGTTGTCGAGACTGTGGAGGCACAGGTGGAGTGTGCCGGATGCGGAGGCGTCTATCGGCCGACCAGGGAGAATAAGTATCTGTGTCCTGACTGTGGAGACGGGCACGGAAGAGTGATAGACGGAAGGGATGTAAGGCTTGAGAGGGTAGAGATGAGCTGATAATTGTGCGATTTATAATAGTATTATGGTTGGATGATGTAAAAATATTAATATAAGTATTCTCATCTTATCGAGATGGGATTTTTTTATTTAACTACTTGACATTTGTAAAGTATCGTGGTATGATGAAGTTCCCTCGAGGGAATACAACATCGTGCGGTTTCTAAAAATATTTCCCCACCATGTTGTTCTACAGGTCTTGTTCACCGGGAGCCGATCGGAGTCCGGCGGGCGTCATGGCAGTTTGTCTGCCCACAATCACAGATTATTATTGTTACGGGACATTTATGTCTGAGGAGTTTTAGTGTCTAAAAAAAACGTCAGGTATATTTTGACGATGATTTAGATGGTTTTGTTGTTGTATCTTAATTCTTGAAATTGTGATAGAAATGGAGGGATTTTTATGATTATAAGTAAAAAGAGGATATTTAACAGTAAGATTGTTGCGTTCTGTATAGTGGT
>JAFSTZ010000206.1 GCA_017445525.1 Eubacterium sp. | reverse complement strand
TCTCACGAGGATACTGAACTCCGACATTGTCCCGGAGCATAACATGAACACGCACTTTGTAGCTAAGGATGCCTATGATTTCGGATTGGAGAAGACGCTTGATGCAACAGTGCTGATCCCGTCTTACAAGAAAAATGAGGGTAAGCAGCAGACCATCAAGGTAGATATCTCGAGCACAGACAGAAGCTTTGGTACGCTGCTCGGCTCGAGGATCACTGAGGATCATGGGGATTCGCTGAAGGATGATACCGTGACCGTGATCGCAAAGGGCGGCGCCGGACAGTCATTTGGTGCTTACATACCGAAGGGTCTGACGCTTCGTCTCTACGGCGATGCGAACGACGGTTTCGGCAAGGGGCTTTCAGGCGGAAAGCTGATAGTTACTCCGCCGGAGAATGCCGCATACAGATCACATGAAAACATCATCATCGGCAACGTGGCGCTGTACGGAGCTACTGCCGGCAAGGCTTATATAAATGGTGTCGCCGGCGAGCGTTTCTGCGTAAGGAACTCAGGTGCGATCGCTGTGGCTGAGGGCTGCGGTGATCACGGATTGGAGTATATGACCGGCGGACGTGCGGTGATACTCGGTATGACCGGCAAGAACTTTGCTGCCGGTATGAGCGGTGGTATCGCTTATGTGCTTGACAGGGAGCATACGCTTTATCTGCGCATGAACAAGGATATGGTGTCAATCTCCGAGGTGACCGCTGAGTATGATGTCGGCGAGTTGAAGGGGATACTCACAGACTATGTGGCGGAGACCGGCTCGGAGTTCGGACGGGAGGTGCTCGATAACTTTGATGAGTATCTGCCGGACTTCAAAAAGATCGTGCCGAATGATTATCAGCGGATGCTCACGGCGATATCGCACTTCGAGGAGCAGGGCGTAGACTATGAAAACGCTGTTTATGAGGCATTTAAATATGTTACGGGGTTCGGGAACAGCTAACATATTACCGTGAGGGGCTCCGCTTGCGCCATTCCCGAACGCAGCGGTGTGCGGCTTGAAAAGACCAAGCCTGCGCACCGGCGTTCGCGACAGGCCCCTCACTGGTAACATGTCAACTGTTCCCTGGGATACTGAAAAGATAAAGGAGTGAAATATAATGGGAAAAACAGGAGGTTTCTTAGACTACGAGCGCTGCGACAATAAGAGGGTTGCGCCTCTTGATCGCATCAAAAGTTTCAATGAGTTTTACGTGGTGAATGGAGAGGAGGAGCGTCGGTGTCAGGCCGCGAGGTGTATGGACTGCGGCGTGCCTTACTGTCAGTCAGCGATGAATCTCGGAGGCATGGTGGTGGGTTGTCCTCTGCACAACCTGATCCCCGAGTGGAACGATGCCATTTATCTGGGACAGGATAAGCACGCACTGTCGCGCCTGCTAAAGACCAATCCTTTTCCGGAGTTTACCGGCAGGGTGTGTCCCGCGCTTTGCGAGAAGGCCTGCATCAACGGACAGGACGGTGAGTCAGTGACCGTGCACGATAACGAGAGATATATCATAGAAAATGCATATAAAAACGATCTGATGAAGCCGGTGATCCCGGAGATCAGGAGCGGTAAAAAGGTTGCAGTCATAGGCAGCGGTCCCTCCGGTCTTGCGGTTGCTTATATGCTCAATAAAAGAGGTCATCTGGTGACTGTTTTTGAGAGAGACGATCAGATCGGCGGGCTTTTGATGTACGGTATCCCGAACATGAAGCTTGATAAGCAGGTGATCCGTCGCAGGCAAAAGCTGATGGAGAAAGAGGGGATTATTTTTAATACAGGAGTTGATGTCGGCAGGGATATAAAGATATCAAAGCTGCAAAAGGAGTTTGACGCTATCGTGATGTGCTGCGGAGCCAAGAAGGCGAGAGCACTGACCGCCAAGGGGATCGACGGTGTAAAGGGCGTGAGGTTTGCCGTTGATTTTCTGAGTGACGTGACGAAGCATCTGCTCGACGAAAGTCTTGACAAGGCTGTGACTCCTTCCGTTAAGGACAAGCATGTAGTCGTTGTAGGCGGCGGCGATACAGGTAACGACTGTATAGGTACTGTCATCCGTCTCGGAGCAAAGAGTGTTACCGCACTTGAGATGATGCCGAAGCCGCCGGTAGAGAGGACGGCAGATAACCCGTGGCCTCAGTGGCCAAAGACTCTGCGTACCGATTACGGACACGAGGAGGCCATCGCTAAGTTCGGTGATGATCCGCGAGTTTTCGAGACTACCGTCAAGGAAGTTATATCTGAAAAGGGCAAGATCAAGGAGATAAAAACAGTGCAGGTCAAGTTTGACAAAGGAAAGCTGACCGAGGTAAAGGGCACCGAAAAAACTCTGCCATGTGATCTCCTGCTTATCGCGGCAGGCTTCGTGGGAGCTGAGGAATATCTCCCGAAGGATGCAAAGACAGAGTTAGGTCCCAGAGGCACAGTTGCCACTGAAGATGCCAACAGTTATGCAACGAGTGTACCCGGTATTTTTACTGCCGGGGATATGCACCGCGGACAGTCGCTGGTTGTGTGGGCTATCGCCGAGGGCAAGGCAGCGGCGCGAGAGGTAGACACATATCTGATGGGGTATTCAAACTTATGAGAAAATTATTTTTAGAGGACGGCAGTGTATACGCCGGCGCTCCCTTCGGAGCAAAAAAAGATGTGGTCTGCGAGGTGGTTTTCAACACATCCATGGCCGGTTATCAGGAGATTGTATCTGATCCCTCCTATACCGATCAGGGGGTAGTCATGAGTTACCCTCTGATTGGAAATTACGGTATCACGGATGAGGATTTTGAGAGCAAACTTATCGCTCCCTCTGCATTTATAGTAAGGGACTACAACGATCAACCGTCGAACTTCAGATATACCAAGACTCTGTCCGAGCTTTTGGAGGAGGCTGGTATCCCCGGCATCACGGGGATAGATACCAGGAAGCTGGTGAGAAATATCAGGGACACGGGCGCCAAGAGAGCATTTATAACCGATGAAGATATATCGGTTGATGAGGCTGTCGATATGATCAAGAGCAAGCCGGTTCCCCACGATCAGGTCAAGAGGGTAAGCTGTAAAAAAAGGTGGTATGCCAGAACAGCTAACCCTGTTTTTTCGGTTGTGGCGATAGACTGCGGTATGAAGCAGAACATCGTCAGATCACTTTGCGCACACGGTTGCAATGTTACCGTTGTTCCATATGATACCGCCCCTGAGGATATCGTAAATATGAAGCCGGACGGAGTATTTATATCAAACGGTCCGGGCGATCCGGAGGATGTGCCGGAGGTTATAGGTACTTTACAGGCGCTCAAGGGCAGGCTTCCGATATTCGGGATATGTCTCGGTCATCAGTTGATATCTCTGGCGTGCGGAGCGAAGACCTACAAGCTGAAGTTCGGTCATCACGGCGGCAACCATCCCGTGAAGGATCTGCAGACCGGCCGCATCGAGATAACCTCGCAGAATCACAACTATGCGGTGGACGAGGCTTCTCTGGCAGGCACGGGGCTCGAGGTAACACATATAAATCTTCTCGATGGCACCGTGGAGGGGGTCGCAGCACCGGAGCAGCTTCTCAGGTCGGTGCAGTATCATCCCGAGAGTGCGCCGGGGCCGGAGGACAGCGGGTATTTATTTGATATTTTTATAGAAATGATGAGGAAAAGATAGAGAGTGTTAAGCATCAATAGATCACTTCAGATATGAATTGTCTGAGCCGTTGAAGTGATGCCGTGAACAGTTTATATAAACCAGCATTCTTTATATGGTGATATATGTGGATATCATGGAGGATAACATGAGCAAACGAACCGACATCAAGAGAGTTATGGTCATAGGCTCCGGACCTATCGTTATTGGGCAGGCGGCGGAGTTTGACTACGCGGGCACGCAGGCGTGCTTAAGCCTGAAGGAAGAGGGCTACGAGGTCATCCTCGCCAACTCAAACCCGGCCACCATCATGACTGATAACTCCATAGCGGACAAGGTTTATATGGAGCCGCTGACTCTCGAGTATATGGCAAAGATCTGCAGATATGAGCGACCCGACGCCATAGTTCCCGGGATCGGTGGACAGACCGGGCTGAATCTCGCGATGAAGCTGGCAGATAAAGGAGTGCTTGAGGAGTGCGAGATTGAGCTTCTCGGAACGAGTGCCGAGAGCATAAAAAAAGCCGAGGACAGAGAGCTATTTAAAGAGCTGTGTGAGAGGATCGGTGAGCCCGTCATCCCCTCGGAGATCACCTACAGCGTGGAGGAAGGACTTGAGGCAGCGGAGAGGATCGGTTATCCCGTCATACTCCGTCCCGCGTTCACTCTCGGAGGCACGGGCGGAGGATTCGCCTATGATGAGGAGGAGATGCGGACGAAGATGGCACATGCGCTCGAGGTCTCACCCGCTCATCAGGTGCTGGTCGAGAAGAGTATCCGCGGCTACAAGGAGATCGAGTACGAGGTTATCCGTGATAAGAATGATACCGCGATTGTAGTTTGTAACATGGAAAATCTCGATCCTGTCGGTATCCATACCGGTGATTCCATCGTCGTCGCTCCGAGTCAGACTCTGACCAACAGGGAGTATCAGATGCTCAGGAACTCGGCTTTAAAGATCATCCGCACACTCGGGATAGAGGGCGGATGCAACTGTCAGTTTGCGCTGGATCCGCACTCTTTTGACTACTATGTTATAGAGGTAAATCCACGCGTCTCCAGATCATCTGCGCTCGCGTCCAAGGCCAGTGGTTATCCGATAGCGAGAGTGTCGGCCAAGATCGCAGTCGGCATGACGCTTGACGAGATCATGCTTGCAAACACTCCCGCATGCTTCGAGCCGTCGCTCGACTATGTTGTGACCAAGATGCCGAGATTTCCGTTTGATAAGTTTACTCTCGCATCAAACGTTTTATCAACCCAGATGAAGGCGACAGGTGAGGCGATGAGCGTCGGCAGGACTTTTGAGGAGAGCCTGCTCAAGTGTATCAGATCCCTGGAGGACGGCAAAAACCATATCCATCTCGAGAAGTTTGACAGCAAGAACATGTCTGTCGACGAGCTTCTCGACTACATAAAAGAGGGAACAGATGACAGGCTGTATGCTATCGCACAGTTGATGTGGCTTGGTATCGATCCGGAGATGATATATCGTATCGCCGCGATAGATATGTTTTTCCTTGATAAGATCAAGAATATCGTTGAGTTCGAGAAAAAGATAGAGAGCTTATCAACTGACAGTGTTTCATCTGAAGAAAATAAAGATAATTATTCGCTAAATAATAATGGTTTATCATCTGAAAAAAATCAAGAGGATAAAGAGGAGATCTCGCCGGAAAAAGACAGTAAAAAAAGCTTAACTAAAGATATTATATCTGAAGCAAAAAGAATGGGCTTCTCCGACTCATATATAGCGGAATTATCGGGATTGACGGAGGATAATATCAGAGAATTAAGGAAGAAAAATAACATCCGTCCCGTATATAAAATGATAGATACTTGTGCAAGTGAGTTTGACAGTTATGTACCGTATTTTTATTCAACCTATGAGGATGAAAATGAGTCTATTGTCACACATAAAAATAAGGTTATCGTTCTCGGCTCAGGACCTATCAGGATAGGC
>JAFSTZ010000205.1 GCA_017445525.1 Eubacterium sp. | reverse complement strand
TACACAAAAGGGCGTCGGATGCTTGCATCCGTAAGCACTTATGTGTATGGTTCAGGCTGAAGGCCGTCACTCCACCACATAAGGAGAGTGCTGCGTAGCAGCAGTAAAGTGCCGAAGGCGCGGACTCTCCGCATGTGGTGAGGTGACAGCCGTGAATAGTGAATAGTGAATAGTAAATAGTAAATAGTACCCTTAGTACCTAAAGCAAAGCATCGTGATATCGTCAAAGGGTGTTTCACCTGCCATAAACGTGTCCAGTTTTTCCTTGACTGCACGGATGATAACCTCCGGCTCATCCGAATCGATGCTGTTGAGCGTCGTGATAAGTCTTTCAAGACCGAATCTGTCTCCCTCAGGGGATTTCGAATCAGTTACTCCGTCGGTGTAAACAAATACGATATCACCCTTATCAAGAGAAGATGTATGAGCCGTATAATCAAGATCAGAGATTGAACCAACAGGCAGATAATGTGTGGAATCGATGGATCTCCATTCGTTATCTGCTGTTTTTATTATCGGGTTTTCGTGACCGGCATTTACTATACTGCATCCACCTGTAGATATAGTCAGCAGGCATATCCAGACAGTGACGAACATATCGGCATCATTGTTTTCGGATATCATGTTATTTATATCCCTGAGGAGTGTTCCCGGATCCTGTCCGGTCAACAGACTTTGCTTGATCATGCTTTTAGTTCGCATCATAAACATGGCGGCAGGGATACCCTTATCGGATACATCGGCGATCAGAAAAGCGATATGATCTTCATCAATCCTGACTGCATCATAGTAGTCCCCGCCAACCTCCTTTAGAGGCGTCATACTGGCATATAAAACAAGATCGAGGCCTTTGGTTACCGTTTCAAAATCAGACAGGAGATTGCTCCTTTGGATGGATGCTGCGATATCCAACTCTGTTTTACGTCTTTCATCCTCGGCAGCGATGCGGGATCGTTCTTTGATGTTTTCATCGATAGAATCAGCCATATCCATAAGCTCGGATGCAAGAAGATTGATCTCATCGGTTCCTTTGGAAATCTTTTCCAGAGATTCATTAAACATAAGAGCATCGCCGTTTTTCTCATATTCCATGATGGCATGACGCATATGAGTGGTTTTTCTGGTAACTATAAGGTATATGGTTATGATTATGAGGACGCACAGAAGAGCAAGTATGATGACAATACCACTGATAAGCTTAAAAGTCGAGTTGCTCAAAGATTCATCCATCTTTGTCCAGTCTTCAAAACATTCTACAATGCATACATCGTCTTCATAAACATCTAAGGTGGTGTAAACACTCATACTAAGTAAGTCGTTTTCGTCTTTTGCATACGGATCATAATACGACTTGCCTACGTTTTTCTCTGATATTGCTTCCTTTAATCCAGAGAGATCATCAAGATTTTCCTGACCTTCGACTATAATACCGAATGGATGATCCGCTTCGGGATCCTGTATGATCATTCCTTTATAATTTCCGGATTCATCATATATTCTAAACTCGTAGTGATCAGTCGGATTTATCCTGCTCCAGATTATACTGTTTATGACCATACATGTTGACATAGCATAAGCAAGTTTTACGCCGTTATACTTTTCCGAGGAATACTTTTTATCTATAAATAATCTGTTTAAATCATCTATGATATCATAATCAATATCCGAAAATAATCCCGAATAGCTGCCGTTCTTTTCCAGGTTTTCTTTGACTTTTTTCTCGGCTTCTTCACGATGCTCATAAAAGTAATCAAATGAATCATTGATCCTGTCCGATGAGTATAGATCAACCATGCTTTTGCTTATAAGAGAGTTTTTTTCTATAATTTTATCTGATGTATTATTTATAAAAATATTGCGGTATGTATTTTCAATAACTATATCAAATAAAATACCTACGAGAAGGATCGTAAGTATGATTGCAACACCTAACTTAAATGAAAGCCGGAATCTGACTTTTTTCATGATGGTCACCTCGTTTATCAATTAACAATTATCAAATCTTATTCTACTAAACTGCTGTATGTTTTGTCAACAGGAGATGATAAATTATGGTTTGCGCGTTAGCAACGAGCCGTGCAGGATCGTTGCTAACGCGCAAATTTATACTTGCGGATTGTTTCTAAATTTGATAGAATAATTGAGTAAAAGTCTACAGGAGGGATCGCCATGGAGATCAAATTGATCGAGAATACGGAGAAAAAACTGACGATAGGTGTATCAGGAGAGGTCACAACTCTGAATGCCACTGAATTTAAATCAAGTATACTTTCATTCAGGGAAAACAATCCGACCGGATTGCTTACTTTTGATTTTGATGAATTGGAATACATCTCCAGTGCCGGATTAAGAGTGATCATGATGCTTTTAAAAAGCGAGAAGGAAAAGTTTCATATCATAAATACGTCCGATGAAGTGTTTGATACTCTCTATGTGACCGGATTTACCGGAAAGATCGATATCAGAAAAAGGATCAGAAAGATATCCATAGATGGAGCAAAGCTTATAGGCAAGGGCGCAAACGGTGATGTTATGCGTTTAAATGCGGATACGGTCATAAAGGTCTATCATCCGGGAACATCCATCGACGTTATCAACAGGGAACAGGATATGGCCAGGCTTGCGTTTCAGTCAGGCATACCCACCGCGATCGCATACGATGTTGTCACGACAGGTGAACGTTACGGGATTGTCTTTGAGATGTTGGCGGCAAAGATGCTGAATGATGTGATCAAGGAGAATCCTGATAGATTTGACGAGTATGCACATAAATATACTGACACCATGAGATCCTTTCATGAGTTTGACGGAGATATATCCGGATTTCTCAAAACAAAAGAGATCTATCTTTCTTATATAGATGATCTTGGTGACTGGTATACTGAAGATGAGATAGGTAAGCTGAGATGGCTGGTAGAGAGTATACCCGACAGAGAGACTCTGATCCACGGTGACTATCATCCGCATAATATCATGGTGCTGGATGATGAGCTTATCATCATAGATATGGGTGATGTGAGCGTGGGACATTCGATATTTGATTTTCTGTCAACTGCATCCACTCAGGCCAACCTCGTTGATCTGAATCCTGATTATGCTTTGGTTCACACAGGCATGCCGGTTGAATACATCAAGAGACTTTGGAATGCTCTTTTGGAAATATACTTTGAGGGCAAGGACGAGACGGAAATACGACAGATTGACAAGACATCCCGCCTGTTCTCCAGACTGAAGGTTGCCTTTGCTCCGGTGATAGCCAGGGGAGTTCCCGATGAGATCATCAGAGCCAGTGTTGATGACGCCAAGAGTAATCTCTTGCCGATTATTGATGAAATGCCCTCTATGATTACTTGGTAGCAGTCACTTAATTCGTGCCGCTCAGAACACACGTCGAACAACAGCCTTCCCGGTTGTTTTATTGTATATTGATATTTTTTTATCTAGAAAATTGATTTTTCTTTAGAAAAAACTTGCATTTTTATCAATACGGGTGTATAATACCAAAGGTTTGTAAAACAAACCGGCAACTATTACATTATTAAAGGAGGTTTCATCATGTCATATGTAGATGAAGTCCTCGAGGAGCTGGTAGCGAAAAACCCCGCTGAGCCCGAGTTCCATCAGGCTGCCAAAGAGGTTTTGGAGTCACTCAGACCGGTGATCGAGGAGAACGAGGAAGAGTATCGTAAGGATGCTCTGCTGGAGAGACTTGTTAATCCTGAGAGACAGTTTAAGTTCAGGGTACCCTGGGTTGATGACAAGGGTCAGGTTCAGGTGAACACCGGATATCGTGTTCAGTTTAATTCTGCCATCGGTCCTTACAAGGGTGGTTTGAGATTCCATCCGTCAGTTAACCTTGGCATCATCAAGTTTCTTGGATTTGAGCAGATCTTCAAGAACTCACTTACCGGACTTCCGATCGGCGGAGGAAAGGGTGGATCTGATTTCGATCCAAAAGGCAAGTCAGACAGAGAAGTTATGGCATTCTGCCAGAGCTTTATGACTGAGCTTCAGAGACATATCGGAGCAGATACAGATGTACCTGCCGGCGATATCGGTGTTGGCGGTCGTGAGATCGGATTTTTATATGGGCAGTATAAGAGGATTAAGAATATATATGAAGGTGTATTGACCGGAAAAGGTCTTACCTTCGGAGGTTCACTGGCTCGTACAGAGGCTACCGGATACGGGCTTCTGTATTTCACGGATGCTATGTTAAAGGCTAACGGACAGAGCCTGTCAGGAAAGACTGTTTGTGTATCAGGTGCCGGAAACGTTGCTATCTATGCGACTGAAAAAGCTCAGCAGCTTGGTGCCAAGGTAGTTACCGTGTCTGATTCAACAGGTTGGATCTACGACAAGGATGGTATCGATGTTGCTCTCCTCAAAGAGGTTAAAGAGGTTAAGCGTGCACGTCTTACAGAGTATGCTGCTGCAAGACCTTCAGCTGAGTATCATGAGGGCAGAGGAGTATGGAGCATCAAGTGTGATGTGGCTCTTCCGTGTGCGACTCAGAACGAGCTTCTTATCGATGATGCAAAAGCACTTGTTGCGAACGGCTGTATCGCTGTAGCAGAGGGTGCCAACATGCCGACAACTCTTGATGCAACTGAGTACCTTCAGGAGAACGGTGTTCTCTTTGCACCTGGTAAGGCTTCAAACGCAGGTGGTGTTGCTACATCTGCACTTGAGATGAGCCAGAACTCAGAGCGTCTCTCATGGACCTTTGATGAGGTTGATGCCAAGTTGAAGGGTATCAGGGAGAATATCTTTAAGAACTGTGATGAGGCAGCCAAGAAGTACGGACATGAGAAGAATTATGTTGTTGGGGCGAATATCGCCGGCTT
>JAFSTZ010000204.1 GCA_017445525.1 Eubacterium sp. | reverse complement strand
GGATCTCCCGCGTCACTATCGTTCGTAGTGTAGATAACCTGCCAGCCTTTACCCTTTTTATCATGAAGATCTGTCGTGTCTCCGGATGCATTCGTCGCTGCGTGGTATGTAACATAATACACCTCATCTCCATATGTCCTGCTAACCATATTTGCGGGCATATGCGTGAACTCAACCGTTTCCTTTCTGGTCATACAGTATATCTCATATCCTGCAAAAGCAAACGCTGCAGCAGCACCCAGTGTAAATAATATCCTGGATCCAACGGATCCTTTGAATACTTTATATTTTTGTGTAACATGGATCTTTCTCTTCTCAAACAGGTGATTATCTAAAGTAGCTTCATACTCCTTGAGGAGCGCTTCTTTATCTGATGCATTGAGAAGCTTGATCTTTTCGGCAACTTCTTTGGCTTCACCACCTTGTTTAACCAGCGCTTCCATCGAGTCTGTGTATAGCTTATTAACCGTCCTTTCCGCTTCTGCATTAAACTCAATGTTAAACAGGGTTTGTTCGTGCCAAAGTGAACTATACTGTGGAAATTCCTTTTCAAGATAATGAAACTTAAACGCTGTATCATAGGTTTTTATGAGCTTGATATTTTTCTGCAAGGTATCAGTAACCCAGCTCGTTTGTTTCGGTATTTTCTTTATTGTTTGAACAGTCTTTTCTTTTGTTACCCGGCTCCAGGCACGAATCGCGCCCGCTGTCAATCCAATACCGGCGACACCTGCGATGATCGTGGCGATCAGGTTTGTAGTACTGTTTCCGGGAATCAACACGTCCTGAACCTGTCTGGTCTCCATATTTTTGATAGTCTCATCCGTGATGGCGGTATCTCCGTCAAATACCGCTCTGTCCACGCCTTCATACACGGAGAGAATCCCTTCCCCCAGATCCGGCAAATACTCCTCAATCTCTGAAGGTTCCTCCTCGGAATACTCTGTCAGTGCACCCTCAAACAGGGGAAACACTCCTACATCATTTACGATGTTCTTCTGGCCGTTGGAAAGCACATACGCCATGGTGTACAGATCGCTTTTTTTGATATTTTCATTTGTAAAAAAGTCATACATGGTTTTTGTCTCACCGTAGGGTATGGTCTTCAACAGTTCAACGATCAAAAAGTTAGATTCCTGCGTACAAAAATCTATACCTTTGGATGCGTTTTCGGCTTCCTGATATATGGCATTCGCAATCTCTTTTTCACCTGCGGTAAGACTGACATCAGGATCTTTTGCATCCACAACCTCTGATACCATCTCATCGACTGCAGACTCATCATCAGCATTTTTTGCAAGCTCTGACTCCTCAGCTTCTTTGATGATCTCTCTGATACTGCTCATCTCATCCAGAAGAACCTTGGCATCATCACCAAAATCCGTTGCAAGCTGGTTGTTTATAAATGATTTGGACTTGCCTGAGTTTTGCTTTTTATAAATCTCCATAAGTCCGTCCGGTCCGAGAAGACTCATACGGGTAAGCCATGAACCCTCTTTCGCAAGCTTTGTATCTCCGGCTTTTACCAGGAGGTTCTCGATCGCAACTATAACGGAATTGTTCCCCTCAACAAACATCTTTTTGAGAGTAGCCCTTGTCGCACTGTCCTGACTGTCCTTATCAAAAGCTCGCCCCATCTCGAGCAGGAGGTCGCCCATATTTTTCCCGGAATCATCCTCATAGAACATGTTCAGCATGGTACATACATTAGCTGCTGTCTTCATACCTGCATCGTAGTTTTTGGCATACTCGATGATAGCAGGGATGACGGTCTCAAGCTGATCCTCGATAGCCTGTTTATGGTTATCGAGAAGTGTCTTATAGTCGGACTCAGAGTACTTCCCATCCATACCCATGACCTTTATATCCTTGATCGCATGATCCGGATCGTCAGTAGTGGAGTAACCGATCCAGGCATGTCCGCTCATACCGTCGTTGAAGTCTTTGTCAAGAACTGTGTAGTCCGGTCCCATCTCCTGCTCAGCCTCTGCCTTGCTCGACTTGTGACTGATCCTGACATCCAACACATACTTACCTGCAACCTCGGCTGCCTGTGCCTCCTTCACCTCCGGTGTTACACCATGTATACGTACACCGCCACATACAGATGTAAGTGTAAGCGCAAAAGTAAGTGTTACAGCCGTGATCCTTTTGCCCATCCTGCTCATATCGATACCTCCTGTCTTTATAAATAGATCCTGTCTACAGATACTATTTCGATGTTATGACTTCCTTCGCTTCCTGAAATATATACCAAAGCCTGCCGCACCGCCGGCAACTACCACGATGATCAGGATGATCCAGATCATCCCCGAGCCGCCAAAGACAGAACCCTCC
>JAFSTZ010000203.1 GCA_017445525.1 Eubacterium sp. | reverse complement strand
CCTGTAACTTAGGTGGAAAGAAGTATAAGTATAAACTCGTCGGTGAAACCAAGAAGCTGGAATATACTGCTAAGAATTTGAAAAAAGACAGGTATTATAAGTATTATATTGCGGCATATAAGCTGGTTGACGGCAAGAAGATCATAATCTGTGTATCAAAGACCATACATGCAACTACGACGAGTGAGAAGAACGGTTCCGCCGAGAAGATCAAGCTAAATAAGAATAAAGTAACCTTATCGGTCGATGAAAAGTTCAAAATAATTGCAAGAGAGATAAATAAAACCAAGACCATCAAAACACACAGACCGATATGCTATGAGTCATCGGATCCCAAAGTTGCCAAGGTTGACAAAAAAGGAAAGATAACAGCTAAGAAGTGTGGAAAGTGCAATATCTGGGTATATGCTCAGAACGGATTATATGTGAAAGTATCAGTTACGGTTAAGTAGTTATTGATTTAAGGAAATGCTGTATAACAGTGTTTCCTTAAAGTTTTAGTGGACGTAAAAACATTTATATGGTAAACTGTGATCATGGAGGTGCGACGATATGAAGAGAATCAAACGTGTGATAACAGTATTAATACTTGTGATGGCGCTATTTTTATCAAATATTACCATATATGCCTCTGACACAGTTGCCAAGACTAAACTTAAGCTGAACAAAAATGAACTTCTGATCACGATCGGTGACAAGGCTGATATAAAGGTTACCGGACTTCCCAAAGGGCAGAATGTTACGTGGAAGATCAGTAATAAAAAACTGCTGAAAAAGGTCAAGTCATCAAAGAAGTCTCTCACGGTCAAGGCTCTGAAGTCCGGTAAGACTAGTATTAAGGCAAAGAGCCGTAGTAAAACTCTGACCTGCAAGGTTACGATAGAGGATGAAAATGTCCGTATTTATCGTGACCATGATGAGTTTGGACAGGCTGTCGCAGATATGATCATATCACATGAGGTGAAGAGCAGTGCAGCCATCGCGGCTACGGACAGATTTTTCACGGGACGTCTGATAGCAAAGGCTAAAACTGACATGGTTTCTTTTTCAGAGTTTGGACCTCAGGCTGTGATAAAGGATGATGAGGATATAAGCATCATCCAGTTTGAGACAAGTGAAAAGGCCAAGGAAGCATTTCAGCAGATAGCAGCTCTGCCTGATATCGAGTGGGTTGAGCCGGATCTCTATATCGGAGCCAACGAGACAGGAGCAGGTTTTTCAGAATCAGTTCCTACAAGCAATAAGAGTGAAGATCTGACACAAGGTGCTGCCGGTGAAGATGCGTCCTCCGGCACAGCATCTCGTAATTCACTGTCATGGGGTGTTGACAGGATGGGAGTTGATCAGTATGCAGCCAAAACTCCCAAGAATAACATAACTGTTGCTGTTGTCGATACCGGAGTTGCATCGCATCCGTTTTTGAGCGGAAGACTTGTTGCCGGTTACGATTATATACAGAATGATAACGATCCGACAGATCAGCATTTTCACGGAACTCACGTGGCGGGCACCGTGGTTGATTGTACACCGGGACTGAATGTGAAGATCATGCCGGTACGTGTTCTGGATGCTTCGGGCTACGGAACTTCGACTACGATTGGCCTGGGTGTACGATATGCTGCTGATCACGGAGCGAGTGTGATCAACTTGAGCCTGGGCGGAGGACATACCAGTTATGAGGATTCCTGTATCCAGTATGCGCTTAACAAGGGAGTTACTGTTGTATGTGCGGCGGGAAACAATTCCTCTAATACATCTACGTTTTGTCCTGCTCATATAGGAAATATCATCGTGGTTTCTGCTTTGGATGAGGATGAGTCCAGAGCTTACTTTTCTAACTATGGTAACAGCGTTGATGTTGCTGCACCGGGGATGGACATACTCAGCTGTGTACCCGGAGGGGATTATGAGTATCTGCAGGGAACATCGATGGCGTCGCCGCATATAGCGGGTATAGTTGCCATGCTCAGACTGAACTATCCTGATGCTACACCTGCGCAGATTGAGTCTACTCTCAAGCTTTATTGCCGTGATCTGGGTACGGCAGGATGGGATGCGTATTTTGGTTACGGGATCCCTGATATGACCAAGCAGGGTATTGAGCCTCCGAAGAGTACTGCAACTCCCAAGCCGACTGCGGTACCTACTGTAAAGCCGACGGCTAAGCCTACAGTCAAGCCGACAGTAACCCCGGTTCCGACCTACAGACCTATAGCAACACAGACACCGGTCAGACCTACAACAGCGCCGGTATATCCGACGTATACACCTGTCTATCCGACCTATTCACCGGTATACCCGACTTATACACCGGTTTATCCGACATTTACTCCGGTGAAGACACCTACGCCCGGTGGAAACACAGGCAGGGAACAGGGATTCCTGTATCGTGTATTAACTGACCAAACAGCTATGATAACGGGTTATGAAGGATCAGGAGGAGATATATCCATACCGTTGAATCTCGGTGGCTATCCTGTTTCCGGTATCGGTGACGCTGCTTTCAAGGGCAATTCGTCCATCAGATCCGTGAGGATCAACACGATCGTCTGGATCGGTGCGAGTGCATTTGAGGGGTGCGGCAATCTGACGCAGATAAGTATCGACAGTATTGTTTCGGGAGTTGCTTCCCGGGCATTTGCCGGTAACAGATCGCTTTCAAAGATCACTATAACCGGTATGCTGTTCCAGGTTCAGCCGGATATCTTTGCTGACTGTCCGGCTCTTGCGAGTGCGTACGTGCCGGGGATGATCGACTCATCAGTTCAGACGGCCTTTAAAAGATGCTCATCGTTGACAGATATCCGTATAACCGGTATGGTTACGCCGTAAGGGCGATGCGTAATATTTTTACATAAATAGTAATATATTTATACTTGCATATCATTTTAACATAAATCATAATATTTTTATATAAATGGAGGCTCGGATGGCTGAGAAACTTCTGCTGATAGACGGAAACAGTATAGTAAACAGGGCGTTTTACGGTGTACCTGATCTCACAAACAGAGAGGGACTCCATACAAATGCGATCTACGGCTTTTTGAATATCCTTTTGAAGCTTATGGACGATGTAAAGCCTGAGCTGGTTCTGATAGCGTTTGATGAGAAGGCTCCGACTTTCAGACACAAGATGTATGATGAGTATAAGGGTACCAGAAAGGGCATGCCGGATGAACTGGCTGAGCAGATGCTGGTGCTGAAGGATGTTCTGACGAGCATGCAGATAAATATCTACTCTGAGGCCGGTATAGAGGCTGACGATATCATCGGAACCATGTCAAAGGAGGGATCAAAGCTTGGCATGGAGGTCACGGTCGTTTCCGGCGACAGGGATCTGCTCCAGCTTGTGGATGACAGAGTGACTGTGCTTCATCCCAAGACCAAGCAGGGCAAGACCGAGATGCTCACCTATGATAAGTCTGCTGTTATACGTGATTTTCATGTGACTCCGTCGCAGATCATCGATCTGAAAGGACTTATGGGTGACTCCTCCGACAATATCCCCGGTATCCCGGGTGTCGGTGAGAAGTCAGCTATCAGGCTTCTGGATCAGTTCGGCACACTGGAGGATGTTATAGCGCATGCCGACGAGATCGACAATACTCGTGCCAGGAATTGTGTAAAGGCGAATCCTGACATGGGGACGCTCAGCAAAAAGCTTGCAACCATAAAGAGAGACTGCAAGCTCCCCGTGAAGCCGACTGACCTCACGGTCGGTGATATGTGGAACGATGATGCTTACTCACTTATAGAGAAGCTCGAGTTCAAGTCTATCCTTGCCAGATTCTCGTCTGATACGGGCTCCGGCGAGGTTGCTCTGGAGGACGTGATGATCTCTGACTCGGCTTCCGATATGGTTACATTTATCGAGAATATGTCAAAGGGGGAGATCCTCGGTATCAAATGCGTGATCGATGATGCGACTGCGTCTGCCGATCCTTTCGGACAGATGACGCTGTTTATGACGGATATGGCCGGCTCCGGTTTGATAGCCGTTGCGCTGTCGGCAGGCGATGATCATCTTGGTTTCTTTACGGTCGGCGAACACCTGACCGAGGACGACATCCGTGATG
>JAFSTZ010000202.1 GCA_017445525.1 Eubacterium sp. | reverse complement strand
CTTTGTTGTAGTAGTTAAATCCCGATACCGGAGTCGAGCCCTGCGAAGTCAACATGTGTGAGTTTGGATCGTAGGTGCTGACACCATCGGAGCCGCCGATGTAGAGAGTGTCATTGATCACGGCGACACATCTGTTGTTGTTGCGCGGGATCGATGACTCTACGGTCGGAAGCGATGAGTGCCCATCCCATCTGTATACACTTCCGTTATTTGCGAAATACCATACACCGTTTAAGTAGTTCATCGCTGTCACGATATCTGCGCTTTTTGGAAGTATATCTATCGATGCAAGTCTGCTGTTTATCCCTGAAAATCTTGATGTAAAAAAGCTTGTGAGTGAGTGATTGTTATTGAAGCTTGATTCCGGAACCATCAGAAATCTGTGAAACACAATATCGCGATCCTGATTGCTCGGATCATCCCATGTAGGATCGATATATGTCCATCCTGCACTTGTTTTCACCGCATTCCATCCGTGAGAGTCGCTCGCCATCGCATATGCGGTGAAGCCCAGATCTCTGACCAGATGGTTGAAAACAGCGGAGTATGATTGACATACCGTAACGCCTGTGGTGCTCATTGTATAAGGGATATATATGCTCGGATCGGTAAAATCCTCAGCATAGTCAGCCTGCTGGACCAGTTTGTCGTGGAGATAGAGCAGGGTTTCATTTTCTGACATATCGGTGCTTTTCGGTACCTGCTCCAGATCAGCCAGAAAACTCTTGTATCCGCGGATAGCCTGGAGGTGTTCATCTCCGGGTATGACGGAGTTTATATATAGAGTAATACTCTTGCCGTTGTTTGAGGGCTTTGTAAAGATATCAGTAGATAGTGTGCAGAGGTTAGGATTGTTCGTTATCGCTTCGGAAACATAATCAAGAAGTATATGTATGGTAAATCCGTTTAGCTTTGCGATATCCAGCTTAAAAACAAGTGAAGATCTGTACCCTGCTTTGGTAGGAGCGGCTACACCTGCCTTGGTTCCGTCACTGCCGGAAAAACGGGCGATGAGTTGCTCGTTCAGAGTCTTTTCTATATAGTCAGCGAGCTCATTTTTATACTCGTCCTGCTGCGTTGTTACGTTTGCAGCGTATGACGTTATATTATAGAAAACAGGACCGGTAAAACCCAGCCCCGTTATGATAAACAGTGTAACTACGCAACGAAATAAAAACCTGTTCTTATTCATGTGCTTTCCCTCGTTTGTTGGAATACTTTGATCAGCGGTTCCTTAATATAATTAATATTACCAGTATATTTTTATAGCTTTTTTGTACTTTTTGATCAGTTTTTTCAGTGAATCTATGCCACCTTCGGTGAGGTAACATTTATATTTTTTACCTACTGAGGAATCCTTTACGGTGATGTGCGGCTTTTTGGCTTCAAGGATCCTTTTCAGTTTATCGAGTCTGTCGAGATGCAGGTTGTCATCATCTGATATCATGAAAAATCCTTTGGTGATGACCTGCCATCTTATATAGCTTCCGATAGTTTTGTGTCTGCACGAGGTTGATCCGGACAGCTTGATCTTCTCACCGCCGCCTGCTATGGTCATTGATTTGTACTTGCGGCTGGTGTAGGAGCGGATCTCGACAAATGACTGCAGGTTGATCCCGAGCGATGCGGTCGAGGAACTGCCGTCCTTTTTGGCGGTGATCGCCGGACGCATGATGATCGTCTCGTCGCCGGAGCCGTAGCTACGGTCGCCCGGGTGAACCTTAAAAGCATTGTAGTAGAAAAGATAAAGCGTGAGAGCCGACTTGGAACTGCCCTCGTCTTTAAACTCCATGTTGGAATCCTTCAGTTTTTTCAGCTTTGATCGAAGCTTGCTGTATGAAGCTTTTTTCTTGACAACATTTACGGTGCATTGTAACTCGGCAGCGGTCTGTCCATCTATGATGAGAGTGACTCTGACGATAGTGGTTCCGGGAGCCTCGCCTCTCACCTTTCCGCCCATATCAACCGTAGCAACTTCCGGATTATCTGATATAAATGTTATGGCGACGGCTTCTCCCGTAGTCACATCATTTATAGAAAGTACTTGTGTCTGACCGGGGCCGAGTTTCATCTCTGAAGTGGAGAGATTGTAGCAGCTGTCGATCGGGACGACCGCCTCATCGGATCCGTCTGTCGGAGCAGTGGGTTCCTCCGGAGTGTTCTCTCCTATGTAAGGTCTGGTTGTCTCTTCGTCCAACCCCTGAGTTGTCTGAGCATATGACGGGATCACCATAGTCAATGACAGAACAGCAGACATAAAAATCGGTAGCAATCTATGTTTATTTATCATATTGTAAGCCTCCTGAAGTGTGAAAACAAGCGTTTCTAACTATGTAGAATATAACAAAAACTTACGTATATGTCAACCCTGACTTGACAGAATTTGCGAAAAAATGTATCATACCGGTGTAGAAATAAATCGGTATGAGATATTAAGATTTGTGAGTATGATGCGGTATGGAACATAGCGATATATTTAGAAAACAGGAAATGATCATCATTGCTGCGGTAGTTATCATCGGAGCGGTTCTTGCTGCGGTTTTATTTTTGATGAAAAAGCCGGGCTCGGTTGCAGTAGTATCGGTCGACGGCAAAGAGACTGCAAGGTATGATCTTGATGAGGATATAGATACAGAGATACAAGGAGTCGGAGGAACAAACCGACTTATCATCAGCGCGGGAACCGTGAGGATAGAGGAGGCTGACTGCCCGGATAAGCTGTGTGTGAAGCAGGGGGAGATCTCGGATGTGGGGCAGAGCATCATCTGCCTGCCGCATCGTGTCAGCGTCAGAGTCGAGGGCACTGCCGATGATGAGGTGCCGGATGCGGTTACTGCTCAAAGATGCGGCAGTGAAAAAACCGTGTCGCACCCTCACATATCGGGTGCCGACATCGGTTTTCTTCACTGCCTGTAAGCTGGCTGTAACAGCATCATGACATCACATCGGCAGTGCCTTCGGATAGACTTGACAGATGCTGCAGGAACAATCATTAAGGGGAATAGATTCACATGACTGATAGGATTCATAAACTGACGTTGCGGGCTATGCTAGTCGCGCTTGCATTTGTACTCAGTTGGCTCGAGGCGCAGATACCGACATTTATAGCCGTGCCCGGCGTGAAACTCGGACTGACGAACCTGGTAGTCCTTTTGGCGCTATATAAGCTCGGTTGGAAGGATGCGCTCGTCATAAACTTTGTCCGTATCGTCTTGGCCGGACTCACCTTCGGCAGTCTGGCATCGATGTGGTATGCCCTCGCCGGCGGACTTCTAAGCGGCATCGGTATGATCCTGGTCAAGAATCTCGTGAAGGCCCGCATCGTCGTGGTCAGCATCGTCGGTGGCCTGCTCCATAACCTCGGCCAGCTCCTCGTCGCCGTTTTTATCCTCGACTCGCCGTCTCTCTTCTATTACCTTGTCATCTTGTGGCTGGTTGGATCTTTTTCCGGTGCGCTCATAGGTGTTATCGGTGGCCTCATTGTTGCGCGTGTTACATTTCAGAAAACTGATGGAGATGGATAAGAACTGATCATTCAAGTTTAGAGACCTCCGCTGATAGTTTTCGAGCGAGGGGGCTGTCGCGGACGCCGGTGCGCAGACACCGGGTTTTGGTGTCGCACACCGCTGCGTCCGGGAATGGTGCAAACGGACCCCCGAGCAAAAACTGTCAGCGGATTTCGTAAAATTTATACTTGTTTATTATATTGTTTTCTGATATAATGTAACTAAGTCACAACAGGAGGGCCGCCGATGATCAGCGAAGAGCGAATCAAAAAGATGATACGCCTGTCAGATTACGAGTCAGGTATCGGCGATCGTGACCTGCGCATCACGCGTTTCAAGCAAAAAGATTATGTTAGGCTGGGATCTCTACGCACGGTAGCCGGAGT
>JAFSTZ010000201.1 GCA_017445525.1 Eubacterium sp. | reverse complement strand
TGACACCTCGATGATGGATTATGTGCTTGACAAGAGAAATACATACCCCACAGCTGCTTATATGATCATTAATGATGATACCGACAGAGACTGGGCCGGTGAGGACTGGGCAGAGAACTCGGCTAAGTACGCTGCCATGGGTTATCAGCCGATATCGATAAAAAATGAGTTTAAAAACATCTACAAGGAAGGCGTAGAGAAGGCTGCCGCCTGAAACCGCAGTAATTTTATGCGTTGGTTCTTGTTTATTATATTCAGAAAAGAAAAAGATTGTTGTCAAGCGGAGTTAGAGAGGAAGTGTTATGATCTTAACTGTATTGATAATCCTGGGTATCGTCATAGGGATTGTCGTGCTCATAATATGTGTGTCGTTACTTATGGCTGCGATCCTCACTACGGGAAACCGCAGAAGTCTTAAGGAGGGATTTGAACGGCAGAAGTCCAGGTATGATACCAGGTATTATGAGGTGCTTGAAAAAAAGAGTTATGTTATAGAGGGTTACAACGGTTATGAGATCCATGTACAGTTTATGAAAAATACCGAGCCGACCGACAAATATATGATATTGACTCACGGGTATATGGACAACCGATTCGGTACGCTGAAGTACGCATGGATTTATCTGGAACTCGGGTTCAACTGTATCATCTATGATATCAGAGGACATGGCTTAAACAAACGCACGTACACAACCTACGGGGTGTATGAAAGCCTCGATCTGTGTGCTTTGATCGATGATACTCTGCAGAGGTATCCGGATCTGAAAGTACTTGGTGCACACGGGGAGTCACTGGGAGCATCGTCGTCGATAACCGCGTTAAAGTACAAACCGAAGATAGACTTTGTGGTCGAGGATTGCGGATTTGCCTGCATCGAATCGGTGTTCAGAGAGTACTCCCACGCACCGCAGTTTCTGATCTCGCTTGGAGACCTGGGGATGAGATTGAGATATCGCCTTTCTTACAGAAAAATGCGCCCGATCGACGCACTCCCGGGGAACAAGGTTCCGATACTGTTTATGCATGGTGGGGATGACACTTTGATCCGTCCGCATCATGCCGAGGAGATGTACGAGGTGACGGAGGGACCGAAGGAGATACATATTATCCCGGGTGGAACACATGCACACTCGGTTCTCGGTGCGCGTGAGGACTATAAAAAGTACGTGGAACAGTTTTTGAAAGATATCGGTATTATTCATGTATGAAGCATACACATGTAGTGGCGGATGAGTGTATCCGGGTTCACTCATGTGTGGTGTGAAATCAACTATGATCAAGCGAGGATGCGATGGAACAATCGATAAATCTGACAAGCATAGGGAATGCCAGGGAGTTGGGTGGATTCAGTGTCGGAGATGCTGTGGTGAAACACGGTGTGCTGCTTCGCACTGCGTCACTGACTTCGATATCCGATGAAGACATGGATAGGCTTACAAAGGAGTATCATCTGTATGCGGTCATCGATCTCAGGATGAGTTCCGAGAGAAAGCATGCACCGGATATGGATATACCCGGTGTGGAGAATCTGTTTTTTCCCGTCGTCGAGCTCGAGGACTACGAGGACGGCGGTGTGCAGATGGGGAGAGCTCTGGCTGATCCGGATGTTGACAGATTTGAGATCATGAAGATCGCAGTGCAGGCCGGCATGCTGGATGAACATCTATATGAGAGGTTTCTTTTTTCTGATCGCGGCAAAAAAGCCTATCGTGATATGTTCGCAACTCTGCTGGAGCTTCCGGAGGGCAGATCCGTACTGTGGCACTGTACAGACGGCAAGGATCGTGCCGGTGTGGCATCCATGTTGGTGCTTGCGGCTCTCGGTGCCGACCGGGATACCATCCTCCGTGATTATATGCTGACCAATGAGTATAACAAAACGAAGATAGATAAACATCGCGAAGTTTTGAGAGGATCGCCGCTTACGCCGGAGTATCGGGAGATAGCGATGTTTGGTTACGGGGCAGTATATGAGAAATATATGATAAATGCTCTGACCGCCATGGAAGATCGCTATGGTTCACCGACAGGATATATCAGTGAAGAGCTGGGAGTCGGAGAGCCGGAGTTGGAGGAACTTCATAGAAAGTTTTGCTGAGATATGGAAGGATGATAAAGAAGTCCTGCCGATACATTTATATCAAAGGAAGAAGATACCATGAAAAGAATGTTTTTAAGCAATAAAAGAAAACACAGATCGACATGTGTGGTGACATTTATATTTATACTGTTTCTGATGGCAGGTCTGGCGCTTCCGGTTACGGCAGTTGCGGCAGATGATGATACGACAAAATCAGCCATCGATGATACCGGTGAAGAGGCAGATGACGACTGGGATCCTGCGGATAAGCAACCGGAGTTTACGAAGTTTGAGGAACTCAGTGGCAAGAATATCGGTATGATCACCGGCGCGCCGTTTGAGGAGCTGATATCATCAAAGGTGCCCGATGTAAACGAGTATTCGTACTACAGCTCCAATGCCGATATGACACTCGCACTCAGGGCGGGAAAGATCGATGCGTATCTGATGAACAATGCGGTCGGCGACCTGGTCCACAACACAGAGAAGGATATATGCCGATTCCCTATCGATCTGAAGGAGGCTGTGTTTGGATTTGCCTTTGAAAAAGGATACAAGGAGCTGGATAAATGGCAGCAGGCCTACAACAGCATATCGGACGAGCAGAAGGATGCGATATGGAAGGAATGGTCCTCGGCTGATGAAGCAGCAAAGTCCGTTCCCGAGCAGGATTGGCCGGGACAAGCCGGCACTGTAACGGTAGCAGCCTGTGATTCGCTGCCGCCGATGAGCTATGTCGGTGAAGACGGAGAACTGATGGGAGCAGAGGTCGAGATGCTGCTTCTCATGGCAAAGGAGCTTGACTATCATATCGAGTTCAAAGGGATGGAGTTTTCCGCTATCATGCCCGAGGTTCAGTCCGAGAAGTCCGATATCGGGATAGGATCTATCATCGTGACCGATGAGCGACGTGAGCTGGTTGACTTTGTGGACGAGTATCCCGCGGCATTTATCCTGATGGTTCGTGCTAAAACCGATGAGGATGCCGGAGATAAAGGGTTTTTCGAGGAGATCGGGGCTAGCTTCGAGAGGACATTTATCAAGGATAACAGGTATCTGATGGTGCTATCCGGACTCGGTGTGACCGTGATGATAGCGATTATATCGGGTGCACTTGGGACACTTCTCGGATGGCTGCTTGTTATCCTCAGGTATAGAGATAACCGTGTTATAAACAGGATCATAGCGATATACGGAGGACTGATCGCCGGGATACCCGTTGTTGTTATATTGATGATGCTGTATTATATCGTCTTTGGCGCCTGGGATATATCCGCGACGATCGTGTCGATCATAGGCTTTGCGCTCATATTCGGTGCGAGAGCATTCACGGTTATGTGGGCAGGAGTGAGTGCGGTCGACCGCGGACAGAGAGAGGCGGCGCTGGCTCTCGGATATACTGAGAAAAAAGCCTTTGCCAAGGTCGTATTTCCGCAGGCAAGACGTATATACTATCCGGTGCTGCAGTCACAGCTTGTGAACCTGTTGAAAGAGACCAGTGTGGTCGGGTACATCACGGTACTCGATCTGACGAGGGCGGGAGAGCTGATCAGGAGCAGGACGTTGGAGGCATTTTTCCCGTTGATATCGATAGCGATCATTTATTTCCTGCTTACCTATATCCTGTCAACCATACTGAAGGCAGTAGGGAAGAAAGTAAACAAAGGGGGTAGGAAAAATGGCTGAGAATATCATAAGCATAAAGAATCTGCATAAAGAATACGGTGATGTGACACCGATAAAGAACCTGGATCTCGATGTGAAAAAGGGTGAGATCATCAGCATCATCGGCCCTTCCGGCACGGGCAAATCCACGCTTCTTAGGTGTATAAACAGACTTGAGACACCTACATCAGGATCTATAGTTATAGATGGCAGGGATGTGTGTGATCTCGGGACAGATCTGCCGTCGGTCAGAAAAAAGATGGGGATGGTTTTTCAGTCATTCAATCTGTTTCCGCATAAAACGGTTGTTGAGAACATCATGATGCCTCAGATGGATCTGAAGGATGTATCCGAGGGGGAGGCTTATGAGGAGGCGCTGAGACAGCTCGACCGCGTGGGATTGCGCTCCAAGGAGAAGCAGTATCCGGATGAACTTTCCGGAGGACAGAAGCAGAGAGTTGCGATAGCGCGCGCTCTCGCCATGCATCCGGATATCATACTTTTTGATGAGCCGACATCGGCGCTGGATCCGACGATGGTTTCAGAGGTTACATCGGTCATACGTGACCTCGCAGGCACGGGACTGACTATGCTTATAGTGACGCACGAGATGAGGTTGGCTCAGGATGTTTCGACACGGGTTATTTTTATGAGTGAAGGCGGTATATATGAGCAGGGGACTCCGGATCAGATATTCCATCATCCCGAGAAGCAGGGGACGAAGGAGTTTGTTTTCCGTATCCGTTCGTGGAACTATACGATATCCGGAGCGGGCGTCGATATGTATGAGTTGTTTGCATCACTTGACACCTTCTGCAAGAATCAGTTTTTGGGGCGAGAGGTCACCAATCACTGT
>JAFSTZ010000200.1 GCA_017445525.1 Eubacterium sp. | reverse complement strand
ATCTGTTTTTCTTTTCTTCTATCCGGACAAACGGTGCAAAGAGCTTATCCAAATCCTCTTTTTTCATACCGATGCCCGTGTCACTTACTGAGATTATGAGATCTATATCATCATCTTTTTTCTCGTGAGAGATCTCAAGTACGACCTCTCCCTCTTTGGTGTATTTGACTGCATTTGTCAAAAGGTTTATCGCACACTGTCTGATCCTGATCTCATCTCCGAAAAGTATATGAGGGATATGCGGATCAACATCAACGATAAACATAAGATCCTTTTTCTCTGCACGCGGGCTTATCATATTTACCATATCATTGATCATGGACGAAAGATCGTACTGTACCGGGATGATCTCCATCCTGCCCTCTTCGATCTTTGAAAGATCCAGTATATCATTTATCAAGGATAAAAGAGTTTTACCGGCAGACATGATGTCGGATGCATATTTCAGTGTCGAAGGATCACTGCTCTCTCTGAGTATCATCTCATCCATGCCGATCACAGCATTTATGGGAGTCCTTATCTCATGCGACATATTTGCTAAAAATGAACTCTTGGCAGCATTTGCACTGTCGGCAATGGCTTTCTGTTCCTCAAGTTCCGACATATATCTGTAGTGATCTGTCTCATCTACCAGGGCATACAACTCACCCACTCTCTCACCTGATGAAGTCAAAAGGTTCCTCTCAGGCGAGTATATGCGGTCATTTATACAGATGATCTCATCAGCTCTTGCAGCATCCGAAACCCGTTTAAATACAGCTTCAGGATCATATGCGATCTCAGGGAAAAGCCCCCTCATAGGCATGTTGTAATACTGTACTTTGTTATCATTATCAACAGCAATGATCCCCTCAGAAAGTCTGTCTATAACAAAATCCCTGGCTATCTCGGATGTGCCGAGCAGATCAAAAAACATGATCGTGATCAGCATAAAGATAGTTCCGATAAAAAATCCCAACATAGTCAGGTCATATTCATATGTGATCTTCCATGGTGCGATCAACTGTATAACAAAGAATAATCCCATAGTTCCACTTGCACACAATACAAGTATAAGCTTGGTTTTTTCTTTGCTGACTGTTTCCCTGATCAGCGCTCTGATGAGACAGAACAATCCTACAACTATATAAATACACTGAAGTGCCATCTGGACATGATGAGCAATACCGTTTCCGTGCGAAAGTCTCGGAAACAAACCGCCTGTGGCAAACTTCATGTCCGTATAATACAGATTGGTATTTGGCAAAAACAGTATAGTCAGATAAATGCCGGTATGTATAATTATCAACGCATTCCTGATAAATGCAGGCACTTTTACATGCGAAAGCTCGATCGCAAATAATGCAGTAAACAATGCCACCCAGACTCTGCCGAAGTATGAAAACTTCAGTGCAACAAGATATGCCTCCTGAGTTTTGGATGTCATCTCGAGCAGCAAACCAAGACTGTTGATAAGGCATGCGGCACAACTTATAAGCAGATATCTGTGTGAAGATTTTTTAAGATTTTTTATTACTATCCAAGTTTCAACAAACATGCCTACTATACAGAAATACTGTATCGCAAGAAAAATCCCCCGCATGATCTCTACTCCTCTTCATCAAGCTTCAACACCGACATAAATGCCTTTTGCGGTATCTCAACATTCCCTATCTGTCTCATACGCTTTTTGCCTTCTTTTTGCTTCTCAAGAAGCTTTCTCTTTCGAGAAATATCACCGCCGTAGCACTTGGCAAGCACATCCTTTCTGACCGCCTTTACGGTCTCTCTGGCGATAACCTTATTTCCTATCGCAGCCTGGATCGGAATCTCAAAAAGATGTCTCGGGATCTCATTTTTCAGCTTCTGACACATCTTTCTGCCACGCTCATATGCCGAGGATTCATGCACTATAAATGAAAGCGCATCAACCTCTTCATGGTTTATAAGGATATTCAATCTGACAAGCTTTGACGGCTCATACCCCTTCAGTTCATAATCAAAGGAAGCATAACCCTTTGAACGTGATTTGAGCGAATCAAAAAAGTCATATATGATCTCATTCAGTGGGAGTACATATCTGAGCAGAGCCCTGGTCTCCTCCATATACTCCATGTTTACATAGATACCACGTCTCTCCTGACAAAGTTTCATGATGGCACCTACAAACTCAGTGGTAACCATGATCTCGGCATCAACAACAGGCTCCTCCATATGCTCTATCTCGGATGGATCAGGGAGGTTAGACGGATTGGTAACCTCAACCAGCGTACCGTCTGTCTTGTAAACATGATAGATAACTCCGGGAGCGGTTGTCACGAGATCCAGATCAAACTCTCTTTCAAGTCTCTCCTGGATGACCTCCAGATGAAGCAAGCCCAGAAAACCGCACCTGAAACCAAATCCCAGCGCGATGGATGTCTCTGCCTCAAACTGAAGTGCTGCATCGTTTAACTGTAGTTTCTCAAGAGCGTCCCTGAGATCCTGGTACTTGGCTCCGTCAGCCGGATAAAGACCGCAGTAAACCATCGGTAACACCTTTTTGTAACCGGGCAGCGCCTCATCACAAGGTCTGTCTGCATCAGTCACGGTATCACCGACTCCGGTACCGTCCACATTTTTAAGTGAAGCTGTGATATAT
>JAFSTZ010000199.1 GCA_017445525.1 Eubacterium sp. | reverse complement strand
GATGATCATAGGTCTGGGCAGTGTGGGAACATATTTGCTCGATTTTTTGATTTCCGATGCTGATGAGGCGATGAGGATCGTAGTTGTCGGCCGTTCACGTGAGAAGATGGAGGAGAAGGTCAATATCGTACGCATCGCTGCGCTGATCCGGGAGAAGTGTAGGTCTCAGATCGAGATCGTTGACGGTGTGGATCTGACGGATATCAGTGCGATAAAGAGAGTAGTTGAAGATGTGAAGCCTGACTTTATCGTAAACTCATCGAGGGCTTATCCGGGGCTTAAGTATGGATCGATCAGCTGGACGAACTTCAGGGCGTATGGGATATGGTCACCACTTGCTATCAGGTTTACTAAGAATATCATGCAGGCGGTTTCCGATGCTGACGCTGATGCTATTGTTATAAATACATCCTACTCTGACGCAGTGATCCCGTGGCTGAAGAGCGCAGGAAAGCCGTATCCTGACTTCGGATCCGGAAATATGAATCATCTTGTACCGCGTATCAGGTATGCCGTGGCGGATATGCTGGGTGTTGAAGATTTTTGGAATGTTGACGTGATGTTCGCAGCCGGACATTTTCATGATGTAGTTATCTCAAAAGAGGGGCAGGCCGAGGGAGTCAAACTGCCGTTGAAGGTGTGGTACAGGGGTGAAGAAGTGTCGTTGGTCGAAGACGGGGATATCTCAGGGCAAAGTGGCTCTGATGGTGCTTTGGAGAGTCGTGAGAGGACAGTTTCGGTTTCCGAGATATTCCGACGTTGTGCCATAGCTATGCCGACGGATACTCAGAGAAATATGATGAATGCATCGAGTAATTATCGTATCATCTCCGGGATAGTGAAGGTTATGCGTGGTGAGACCGAGTCTGTGAGGCTGTTTATACCAGGGGCAGATGGTCATATAGGTGGATATCCGATGATTATAGGGCGTAATGATGATATTGATGCAGGTGCGGCAGTGGTCGATGATGGAAATCCGAGTGGAGGCGGTGACTTAGTCGTATATGCCCGGATAGATGAAAGCGTGTTTACGATGGAGGAGATGGAGAAGGCTAACAGAGAATCATTGTATCTGGATGGGGTAGAGGATGTCAGGGATGGAGTTCTATACTATACGGATGAGTTGATAGATAAAGTTTATAAAGCGTTTGGAGTGAATCTGCCCAAAAGTGTTGCATGGGATGATATCGAGAAAGTGGCTGCGTTCCTAATTGATGAGATCATCCTGAAAGCGAAGTAGATCGAACTGTGTGAGAAAAAGTAGGATGCATGAGTCCGTATTTATATGATGTGAGGTGAAACGATGAGAGTAGCGATAATAACTTCAGCGGGTGTGTCCAGCAGATTTAATGAGGGATTATCTGAAGCTGAGAGTGTGCTGAAGGTTATATATTCTGCCGGGGATAAGCATGATACATTGTTATATCATCTCCTGGACAAATGTGATCTTGCTGACAGGATCGTCGTAGTGGGAGGTTATCGTTATGGCGAGCTTGAGGCATACATAGATTCCGGGGTGATCACGGATGATCTTCGAGATAAGATCAGTCTGGTATATAACAAGCACTTTCGGGATTTTGCATCCGGTTACAGTCTGTATCTCGGAATTGAAAAAGCATTTAGTTTTGAACCGGACGAGATCATTTTTGTAGAAGGTGATGTATATGCAGATGATGATTCCTTCAGGGAGGTTGTTACTGAGGATGCAACGGTTCTTACGTATAATCGCGAGCCTATTTATAGTGAAAAGGCTGTTGTTTTCTACCAGAAGGATGACGGAGAGTATCAGTATGCGTTCAGTTCAGACCATGGGATGCTGAAGATAGAGGAGCCTTTCTGGTGTATATTGAACTCTGCTCAGATATGGAAGTTCAGGGATATGTCTGCGTTGAAAGCGTCCAATGAGGAGTTTGGAGAGAAGTATTATGATGATACGAATTTGGTCATAGTTCAGGGGTATCTGGACCGTCTGCCGGAGGATGAGAGAGTTGTTTTGAAGGAGATACAGTCATGGACCAACTGTAATACCAGAGCAAACTGGGAGAGTATATGTGAGAGATGGAATTGCTGAGTTTATGGTAGTTTTTTTCCGGAAACCACCTCCACAATAAACGAAAACAAAAACAAAAGGAGTATAAATATGCGAGCAGATACTTTTTATAACATACTGGGGGCTGATTTTTACACCGGGGTGCCGGATTCACAGTTGAAGGCGCTCTGTGATTTTTTGATATATAAATACGGGACTGATCCAAAGCACCATGTGATCGCGGCAAATGAGGGTAATGCGACAGCACTGGCTG
>JAFSTZ010000198.1 GCA_017445525.1 Eubacterium sp. | reverse complement strand
ATGCAGAAACGTTGGGTGAAGACTATGGATTAGGGGGTGATAGAGAATGTCAGAAATAGCCTTGGACAGACCACGTAAGAATAAAGAAAAAAAGTATAAAGAGCAGTTAAGCAAAAAGGAAAAGGGCGTCAACGTTGTTGTAACCATATTGCAGGTACTTGGCGGTATCGTCATGGTCTTCCCGCTTATATACATGGTTGCGACTTCATTTATGACGAAGAACCAGATACTGTCCGGACAGTTCTCTATCATACCTGATCCCGTACTTCTCGGCAAGTTCGGAGAGGTGCTCGGCAAGGGTGAGTTTATCAGCGGTATCATAAATACTATCATAGTAGAGGTACCGGTTCTTCTCATCGGAGGTTTTACATCCTCGCTTGCCGCATTTGCTTTTGCAAAGCTTAAGTTCAGAGGAAAGAATGCTCTGTTTTTGGCACTGCTTGCAACTATCATGATCCCGTTTGCGGTAGTCATGATCCCGCAGTTCGTACTGTTTACAAAGCTGAAGTGGACCAACTCACTTTTGCCTCTGATCATACCTGGTTGCTTTGGAAATGTCAGCATGATATTCTTCTTGAGACAGAATCTGTATGGAATACCGGGTGACCTGATGGAGGCAGCCAAGCTCGACGGCTGTTCATACTTCGGATGCTACTGGAGGATATTTTTGCCTCTTATGAAGGGGGCACTCGGAACTCAGCTCATGCTGTGGTTTATGGGTATATGGAATGATTATCTTGCACCCACTATCTTCCTTCGCGATGAGAAACTGTGGACGTTGCAGGTTGTCATCAGATCATTTAACTCATATTACGCTATACAGAGTGACTACGCGCTCATCATGGCGGCTTCTGTTATAGCGATGCTACCGACGCTGGTGCTGTTCTTCGCATTCCAGAGAGTGATCGTCGAATCAGTCGCCATAAGCGGAATCAAGTAAAGATATGCCGGATGTTTCTTTGAATAATCCTTCTTAATATTTCGGGGTGTGATCATCATCATACCCCGAAAGGTGTATCTCAAAATCGAGAAAAGAAATGCTTATGTCGAAGGCATGTTTTGCAGCAATGACAGATATGGCAGGATGATGGATGTGTCCGGCCGTACATATCAGATAAGGGAGAGCGGATATGAACGAATCAAATGCAGTAGTAAAGTTTTTAAATAAAGCTACGGATATTATAGTATTGAATGTACTGTTTATACTTTGTTGTATCCCTATAGTCACGATAGGGGCATCATTTACCGCTATGTATACCGTTACACTCAGATCCATCCGTTATGGGGACGGCTATGTAGCGAGGGTATTTTTCAATGCTTTTAAGAAGAATTTTAAGCAAAGCACTATCGCATGGGTAGGAATACTCGTGATAGGAGCTGTGCTTTTTTTGGATTACAGATTCTGGGATGCGGTAACTGACAAAACCATGGGAACCATGATGAAGATAATGAGTCTTGTCATAGCATTTTTAGTGTTCATGTTTGTACAGTGGCTCTTCCCGCTGATAGCAAAGATGGAAGATAAACTCACCAGGCAGATACGTAATTCCATACTTATCTCCATCGGATGCCTGGCACCATATACTCTGATCATCATGGGGCTGTCCATAGGTTTCGGATATCTGGTTTACAGCACTACACTGGCTATGTTTTTTGCATTGATATTCGGGTTTGCGTTGGTTGCCTGGATACAGTCATTTTTCATATATAAAGCGTTTTCAAAGTTTATCACCGAGGAGCCTGTGGGTACAGATGATCCGTTGTACGGTGATATGGTAGCGCACGAGAAGTGACGCCTTTGCTGTGGATAGATGCGGTGTACGAAATAGCAGATTTATACCGTGCTCCGGGCTATGAACAGATAACTTTTTTGCAGGTAAATGTCGTCTTATGACAGGGCGACCGGAGGGATATTATGGAAGAAATGAGAGACTATCTGACCGGCTTGTATAACAGGCAGGGCATGTACGGTATGTGGGATGTGATCTCGATTAAAAATAAGACCGTCCAGTTGTTATTTATAGATATAGACAACTTTAAAACAGTCAATGATCTGTATGGTCACAAAGCCGGAGATAAGGTTCTCATAGGTATCGGTGAGATGCTGAAGGAGCTGTCGCCTGATGATGGTATATCCATAAGACTCGGCGGCGATGAGTTTGTCGTTATCATCCCGGGTGAGAAGGATGAGATGAGTCTGGTTTCTTTTGCGTCGGGTGTTCTTGCCCGTATAAATGAAGTGGGAGCATCCGACAGGTGTTTTGAGATCATATCAGCCAGCATCGGTATAGTGAACAATGCAGATGTTACAAAGGGACTTGATATGCTCCTTTCATACAGTGATTCTGCGATGTACTATGCCAAGTATGAGGGCAAAAACAGATTTGTATTTTTCCATAATTATGAGAAAAAGATCATAGAGGAACGAGAGATGGAAAAGACCGCCGAGTCTGCACTGAGGGACGGTCTTTTTTCTGTACGATATTATACTGTCAGACATCTGCAGGATTCACATCTTGTATGTACGATCGCAACGCCTGTATGGAGTACTTTAAACGGTGAGTACAGAACCAGGGACAAGTATAAAAATGTTTTGGAAAAAAGCGGAATAATAAAAGAAGTAGATCTTTATAATTTCCGTGCTGCCTGCGATGATTACAGCAGGATGAACTCGGCATGTGAGAGGCAGATAACTATGGGAGTGGTTATGTCAAAGCTTCTTCTGGACGAGGATATCGCAGTCAGATTGAAACGTATAACAGATGAAAAAGGGTTGGATGCGGAAAGCTTTATCATTTTTATAGAAGAGGGGATGTTTGCTGTCAGGAGTGTAGGACAGTTACTCAAAAATATTGACTGTCTGCACGAGGCCGGATTCAGGCTGGGTATAGAGGGCTTCGGAAAGGATTTTTCGAGTATCAGATATCTGGACGGACTCCCTGTTTCCATGCTTCTTTTTGATGGGGAGTATATAAAGGAGAATGTATCCGGTGATGAGGGAAGGGGTATACTTAAGTCCATGTTCCATATGGCAAAGACCATGCATGTTATGTGCATAGCTCAGCAGGTAGAAGACCGTGAGCAGGTTGACAAGCTGATAGAGGAGGGCTGTGACGGAGCTTCGGGAGAGTATTTTTCCGGGCTTCTGGATATAGATACATATATAGATCATCTCAGTGGGATCAAGGAAAGTGATAAAGAATACATATATGATTTTATGGATAACCTCGAGACCGGCGACGGAGGATATGCAGGTGAGATGATAGGTGAGGGAGTGAGATATGTCGAGGGTATCTCACGGTGTCATGGCGGACTCAGATTTGAGGGCGGTCCGGTTGAGACCAATATAGTTAAGCTCCCTGCCGATGTTTTCTCAGGCGGCAGTTTTACTGTGACTATGTGGCTCAGACCTATGGAGGTACAGAACTGGATCAGTGCTCTGTATATCCGCATGAGAAACGGGTTTGCTTCATTTATGCCGAGGATCAGCGGCAATATCTCTATGTTTCGTATACATCCCGATGGTATAAATGCTGTCTGGACGGATGCCATGACGGCGGCGCTTCCTCTGGGCAGATGGACACATATTGCGATAGTTTATGATATATACAGCAGAACCGGCAGAGTGTATATAAATGGCGAGTTTGCGGCTATGCACGGAGATATAGTTGACAACGGTCCTGCAGTAGATGTGTGTCTGGGAGGCGACAGTTATCAGGATTCATACAGAGGTGACATGTCGGCACTCTGTATATATGAGGGACCGAGAACGGATGATGAGATAAAGCGTCAGTATCTTTCATATCTTGATGAGCCTGGATTTGTGGGAGATGAGACGGTAGAGACGACCGAGGAGTATATCGTGCATGATCCGGCAATCTACGAGGATGAATCTACGGGGATGTATTACCTTTACTGCACACACAATGTCGGATGGGTCTCTGATGATATGGAGCACTGGAAGAGTCTTGATCGCATCATAGAAGGCGTACCGGATGAGGCGAAGGCATGGACAAACTCCGAGGACATCTGGGCACCCGATATAGTGAAGGTTAAAGATAGATACAGGCTTTACTGCTCTAACTCAAGCTGGGGAGTGCAGCAGTCATGTATTTTTATAGCTGAGTCGGATAAGCCGGAGGGACCATTTATACCCGGAAAAGTGGTACTGAAGACCGATGATACGATGACTGTAAACGGTATAGATGCAAACATCATAACGGATCACAAAACCGGTGAGATGTATATGGTCTATGGCTCTTTCTGGGGTGGGATACATCTGCTGCCGCTTGACATTGAAACGGGGCTTGCCCGTGATGCCGGGGAGGACGGCAGGGGAGTGGGAAGTCTCAGGCTGATGGATGATTACAGAGATGGGATGACTATAGGCGATCTGTCGGAGGAGGAGCGTATAAGACGTCAGGGGATATGTATCGCCAGACGGCCTCTCTGGAACGACGGAGCCATCGAGGGGCCTTATATCATATACCTGGAGGAGACAGAGTATTATTATTTGTTTGTATCCTACGGATCCCTCAGAAGTGACTACAATATCCGTATAGGCAGATCGAGAACCGTGACAGGACCTTATCTGGACTTCAACGGCAGGAGTATGACAGATATAGATGATAAGGACTGCTCGGTTGGACTGATGATAAGCGCCGGTTATCACTGGTTGAATGAAACAACGTATATGGCGCCCGGGCACAACTCCGTGCTCAAGATGTCAGAGGGTGAGTTGTTCCTGGTGTCTCATATCAGAAAACTGCAGTATATAGATGACAATCCGGGAGAAGGTTTGCTGCAGACCAGGAGGCTTCATGTGACCCCGGATGGATGGCTGATAGCAGGGGCATTGCCTTATGCCAAGGAGACGTTCCGTATAGCCAGGGATCCGCTGATCCCCGGAAAGTACGAGAGGATAGAGTTGAGACCTTCCATACCGCAGGGGATCATGCATGCGCATCCTCTCATACTTCACGAGGATGGCAAACTTGAGTGCTGTTCAGTTATGGGCAGGTGGAAAAAGATAGATGATTATTCACTCGAGTTTGAGTACGGCGGTATCAGAGAGTTTGTACATGTTGAGAAGGGCACTGACAGGGAGTGGGATCGTACCACGGT
>JAFSTZ010000197.1 GCA_017445525.1 Eubacterium sp. | reverse complement strand
GTATTGTAGGTTCTGCAGAAAGCATACTCTCCATAAGGAGACGAAGTGATGAAAGGATGTGTATCGAGTGAGTGAAGAGAAAACTTCAAAACCCGGCTTTTTCAGAAATCTGAAAGCAGAGTTCAAAAAATGCACCTGGCCGAAGAAGAGTGAGCTGGCCAAGCAGTCAGTGCTGGTCATAATCGTTTCGGTACTGCTGGGTGTTTTGATCGCAGGTTTTGACTGGGCTATCCGCCTGGGATTGACAGCGATGAACATAGTTTCATGATTTTTTAGGAGGAACAGATGGCTGAAAAGGCACAGTGGTATGTCGTTCATACTTATTCGGGATATGAGAATAAGGTAAAGGATGACATCTTAAAGATGATCAATCATCGCGGTATAGAGGATCAGATACTTGAGGTTATGATCCCTACACAGACTGTTGTTGAGGAGAAGAACGGTACCAAAAAGGAATCTGAGAAAAAGATGTTTCCGGCTTATGTGCTGGTAAAGATGATCATGAATGAGCTTACATGGTACGTGGTCAGAAATACCAGAGGCGTTACCGGATTCGTAGGACCGGGTTCCAAGCCGGTGCCGCTGAGCGAGGAAGAGGTCAAGTCCATGGGCATGATCGCAGAGGCTCAGACTTCGCAGTTCTCGGTTGGCGACCATGTGACCATCACTGAAGAGATGTGGGATGGTCAGGTAGGTGTGATCTCGGAGATCCATCCTGCAGATGGTACTGCTATCGTGATGATAGATATGTTTGGACGAAATACACCTGCAGAGTTCAAGCTTTCTGAGCTTGAGAAGGTGTGAGATTCCGGACATAAATGTTCTGATATGGAATAGGAGGATTATAGTAATGGCTAAGAAAGTCGAGGGATACATCAAGCTTCAGATCCCGGCAGGAAAAGCTACTCCGGCACCGCCGGTAGGACCTGCACTGGGTCAGCATGGTGTAAATATCGCAGAGTTTACCAAGCAGTTTAACGCAGCTACACAGGGACAGGACGGGATGGTTATCCCGGTTGTGATCACTGTATATGCCGACAGAAGCTTCAGCTTCGTAACCAAGACACCGCCGGCAGCTGTATTGCTGAAGAAGGCAGCCAAGATCCAGTCAGGATCGGGTGAGCCGAACAAGAAAAAAGTAGCAAAAGTAACAAAAGATGATATCAAACAAATAGCAGAGACCAAGATGCCGGATCTGAATGCAGGTAGCATCGAGGCTGCTATGAGCATGATCGCCGGTACCGCAAGGAGTATGGGTATCGAGGTTGTAGAATGACAAGAAAAAGACCAAAACTCTGAGCAAAGGACGTTGTGGGAGGCATATAAATGTGCCGCCAACACCACCAAGGAGGAATTACACTATGAAACACGGAAAGAAATATGCAGAGGTTGCCAAGCTGGTAGATCGTATGAAACGGTATGAGGTAGCTGAAGCGATCGCTTTGATCAAGAAGACATCGACAGCTAAGTTTGATGAGACTGTTGAGGCTCATGTTCGTCTCGGTGTAGACGGAAAACATGCTGATCAGCAGGTCAGAGGCGCAGTTGTGCTTCCTCACGGAACAGGCAAGCAGGTGAGAGTGCTGGTTTTTGCCAAGGGAGATAAGCTTTCTGAGGCAGAGGCTGCCGGCGCGGATCATGTAGGTGGCGAGGAGCTGATCCCGAAGATCCAGAATGACGGCTGGTTTGAGTTTGATGTCGTTGTTGCTACACCTGATATGATGGGCGTTGTAGGTCGTCTGGGACGTGTTCTCGGACCTAAAGGTCTTATGCCGAACCCGAAGGCAGGAACAGTAACTATGGATGTTGCAAAGGCTGTTGAGGATATCAAAGCAGGTAAGATCGAGTATCGTTTGGATAAAACCAATATAATCCACTGTCCTATCGGACGTAACTCATTTACTGAGGAGCAGCTTACAGAGAATCTTGATACACTTATGGATGCTTTGGTTAAGGCAAAGCCGGCTGCTGCAAAGGGCCAGTACTTCAAGTCCGTAACCATCGCAAACACGATGGGCCCGGGCATCAAGGTTAGTCCGCTTAAGTACGCATAAGTTACTTTACAGAAAAATAAAACCCGATCTGCTGATGTAGGTCGGGTTTTTTTGTGCTTGCATTTATCAGTATATTTATATATAATGGAGTTGTTGCTGTTGCTCTCGATGTTTTATGAAAGGGATGGGTATATAACGTGGATTTTCAGACAATAGTAGATGGGATAGCTGCGATGGCCTGCATAGTTTCCGTAGAGGATCTCGGAGGCGGAAGATCTGGCAAATATCGGGTGGTTGCCGGCAACAAGGCGTATGTCGACTCGATAGAGAATCCCGCGCCGGGGACGGAGATGCTGACTGATAAGTTTGTAC
>JAFSTZ010000196.1 GCA_017445525.1 Eubacterium sp. | reverse complement strand
TGACAGTGTTCCTTATATTGTTTGGTGCGATATTTACACTGATACTTGAGTGGAACAACCCTCAAACCATAGGAAATATGCCTGTTTGGCAAAAAGCGCTAAACAGTACATTTCAATCAGTTACATACAGGACAGCCGGATTTACCACGTTTTCGCAGGCGGGCATGCGCGAATCGTCCTCGCTGATAGGTGATATGCTTATGTTCATCGGAGGATCACCGGTCGGGACCGCCGGAGGTGTCAAAACCGTAACGGCGTATGTGGTGATCATAAATGCTGTTGCATTTATCAGAGGCAAGTACGAGGTTGATGTGCTTGGAAGAAGGATCTCAGATGAGCTTATACGAAAAGCAAATGCTATTGTGATCGTCCACTTTTTGATGACAATGATGCTCACAATGGCGTTGGTCATAGCTCAGAATGTAGATATAACCGATGCATTGTATGAGGTGTTGAGTGCGATCTGTACCGTGGGTGTGAGTAGGGGACTTACGCCTAACTTAAATCTCGCGGGGCGCATCATCATTATCATAGCCATGTATCTGGGAAGGATAGGACCGATTTCGATGGCTCTGTTTTTCAATACCGGAGGAAAAAGTAAGAATAATTATCGCTCTGCGAAAGGGCGGTTTATCATAGGATAGGGAGGAAAATCGTATGGTAGGCGAAAAAAACTATGCTGTTTTGGGACTTGGAAGATACGGAATGAGGGTTGCGGATACTATCGCAAAAACAGGTGCGACGGTTTTGGTGGCTGATTCCGACATGGAAAAAATAGACGATATAGGAAACCGTTTCACTTCTGCGGTCTCATTTGATATGACAAACTCCAAGGCACTCAGAGAGATAGGACTTGACAACATAGATGTGGCTATCGTCGACCTGGCAGGAGATCTTGAGGGAAGCATCACCTGTATCATGATCGCCAAAGAATCAGGCGTTGAGAGGGTTATAGCTACTGCTGACAGACATCGTTCGGTAGAGGTGCTCAAAAAAGTCGGAGCTGATGAGGTTGTCATCCCGCAGGATGAGTCAGCTCTCAGAATGGCGAAAGCATTGATCTCAGATGACTTTATGGAGTATACCGACCTTGGAGACGGTCTTTGCATCATAAAAGTCCATGTAGAGGATGGCTGGAACGGCAAATCCATCGCAAAGCTTGACCTCCACAAAAAAATGGGAATCACAATAATAGCTGTTGCAGGCTCGGACGGCAAGCTTACAGCGGAATTCAGCGCCGACTATATACTTCACGTCGGAGACCCGATCGTGCTTGCTACGCAAAAAGAGAATATATATAATTTTGTTTAAGTTGACATAGAACTTTATTTGCACTATAATATGAAGCGTTGTTGTGAAAGATACATCAATTTGAAGCTAAAAAACTAGGAAAAGGTGGAACAATGAAAGACATGATAGAGATCCGCTGGCACGGCCGCGGAGGACAGGGTGCCAAAACCGCATCTCAGCTGCTTGCTGACGCGGCATTTTTTACGGGGGCATATGTGCAGTCGTTCCCGGAGTACGGTCCGGAGAGATCGGGAGCTCCGATAACTGCATACAACAGGCTATCCAAGGAGAGATGTCCGGTGCACTCCAATATCTATGACCCTGATTATGTGGTAGTTGTTGATGAGACGCTTATTGAGAGTGTGGACGTGACTGCAGGGCTCAATCCGGATGGAGCGATCATCGTGAATACAAGCAAAAAACCTGAGGAGATCAAACCTCATCTGAAGGGATATGAGGGCAGAGTATGTACTATCGATGCCAGAAAAATATCCATAGACTGCCTGGGCAAGTATTTTCCAAACACCCCTATGCTTGCGGCTGTTGTTGAAGTGAGTGGCTGCGTGGAAAAAGAGGCCTTCTTGAAGCAGATGGAGGATTCGTTCTCACATAAGTTTGCAAAAAAACCTCAGGTTATCGAAGGAAACCTGAAATGTCTGAAGCGTTCGATGGACGAGGTTCAGGAATAAATAAAAGTTTAACACAAGATGATATAATCAAATCAAGAATAAACACAATATACTGTAAAAACCGAAAAATGGTACATTTTTATGAGACAACCATAGAATAATGAGTGTTGTTGCGTTGATGACATAACAATGAACGGCGACGGCTGCACTGACCGGATGACGAAAAACGTTCCAATACATATAATTTGAATGGAGGAGAGCAAGTGAAAACAAAAGCTTCTGATATACATGAAAACATAGAATGGCAGGACATGACCATTGGATGTGAGATTTACGAGCCGGGAACCTCAGAGCTTACCAAGACCGGTGAGTGGAGATCAAGGACTCCGGTATGGGATCCCGAAAAATGCAAGCAATGCCTGATGTGTACGCCGTATTGCCCGGATGCATCGATTCCTGTGGTTGA
>JAFSTZ010000195.1 GCA_017445525.1 Eubacterium sp. | reverse complement strand
GTAAAAATGATACTGTAATCGGTTATATCAGAGTAAACCTTTGCGATCTCCAAAAGATCCTTGTACTTCGTCCCTACGCTGAGAGCAAGATAAACCTGCCTCTTTGATATAGGTACCTGTTCCAACAAAGTACCTACATCCTTTATCTGTTCACGGTTTTTATGTGAACAACCCGCAGTATCTACCAGAACGATATCGTACTTGTCGAGCTGATCGATCTTGCCGGCAAGCTCCTCCGGATGATAGATGACATGCAAGGGCACATCAAGTATATCGGCATAAACCTTTAACTGCTCAACAGCAGCCACCCTGTAAGTATCTGCGGTAACAAGTGCTATATTGCAGTTTTCCTCAAGCTTCAGCTTCGAAGCAAGCTTTGCTATGGTAGTTGTTTTACCCACTCCGGTGGATCCCAGGAAAAATACAAACTTTGTAGGCTGATTCGGCTTGTAGTCTATGGTATACGGCTGTCCTATCATGAGGATTATACGCTGATACACACTTCCCAGTATCTGGTCTACAGCCGCATCCTTCGGCAGTGATCTTTTTGCTTCATCAAGTATCCTTGCAACTATCTCAGGATCGACTTCGTTACCGATCAGCTGCTTGTATACAAGATCCCTGTATATCTCGCTCTTATCCTTGTCTGAGTCGGTATCCGGACTTTTCTTATCCTTCTCCTCTTCCGATACGAATGCATCGGGTGCGGTTTTCACATGTTCAGTCGAAACCTGTTTTTTATCATCAACCGGTGCGGACGAATGAACCTCTGTCCTCGCCGGCTCAACAGGTCGTGTTACAGGACTACGCTCAGATGCTTTGACCCCTCCATCACCGGCCTTTTCCTCCATCTGTTTCTCCAGCAAAGAGAACAACTGTGAAAGTCTTTCTTCGTTGGAAAGCTTTTCCGATGTTTTCGTATCAGTCTGCTTGTCGATCGGCGGCGGTGCATCCATCGCAGGTATGGAGACATCAAATCTCGAACCCTGTCCCTGCGCTCCGCCTGCAGGTTTTTGAGCAGATCTTTCAGGCTTAACACTGTCTTCCTGATAATTGATATTCTCGTCAAGCGCTGCCGTAACCTCTACTTTTGGGCGCAGAAAAATACGCATAATGCCTTTGGGACGAACTTTTTTTACGTTCATCACGATAGCATTTGCCCCGAGATCTTCCTTCGCTTTCTCGATAGCGTCCTTTTCAGTGTTGGCAAGGTACTTGTTGATTATCATGCGACAGTCACCATCCCTACTGATTGTAATTCAACATCCGAATCTATCTCATTGTAAGACAGTACGTGCAGATTTTTAAACTGCTCTTCGGTTAATTTCTTCACATACATACGCACTATCGGCGATGTGATCATGATAGGAGTTCTGCCGAGCTCCTCAAGCTTTGAAATCTCAGTCCGTATGGACTCCATAAGACTCTGTGTGTACTGCGGATCCAGAGCCAGATACGATCCCTGCTCAGTCTGCTTGACAGAGGCCATGATCTCCTGCTCTGCCTTGGGATCAAGCGTGACCACACTGGTCGGCTCATTGGTATAAAAATACTGGCTCGATATCGCCCGCTTCAGACTCTGTCTGACATACTCGGTCAAAACATCCGTATCACGGGTTGTTGCGGCATAGTCCGCCAAGGTCTCGAATATTGTAACAAGGTCTCTGATGGAAATCCCCTCTGAAAGAAGATTTTGCAGAACCTTTTGTATTTCTCCTACATTTAACAGTTTAGGCACAAGCTCCGAGATGAGAGTGGTGTTTGCCTCCTGAACATTGTCTATCAGGTTCTGTACATCCTGTCTCGTCAGCAACTCTGCAAGATGCGACCTGATAACCTCCGTCAGGTGAGTGGCGATGATCGAAGGCGGATCCACAACCGTGTATCCGAGCGACTCCGCCCTTTCTCTCTGGCTCTCCGTGATCCATATAGCCGGCAGATGATACGAAGGCTCAAATGTCGGTATACCGGATATCTCCTCTTCAACATATCCCGGATTCATGGCCATATAGTGATCAAACAGGATCTCACCCTCGCTGACCGGAACACCCTTTATCTTGATCAGATACTGATTCGGATTCAGCTGGATGTTATCTCGGAGTCGGATCATG
>JAFSTZ010000194.1 GCA_017445525.1 Eubacterium sp. | reverse complement strand
TACATCTTCATTTATAGTAGTAACACTTTCTATATAAATGCCAAGGTTCTCGGTTTTCATGCTGATCCGATTGCCCTTGCGCTCGACGTACAACTCGCAATCCAACCCTCTCTTGTTGATAGCTTTCCAGTCGTCCCATCCGGAGAAATCCTCCGTCTTTTTCATGGAAAATCTGTTTACGGCGTGTCCTTCCCTGACATCGTTCTCACCGTTCAGCTTTATCAAAGTATACTCCTTATATCCGGGTCCGTCAACCTGTCCGTCCTCCGAAGTGTAGATAACCACGTAAGGACAGTTCCAGACCAGGCTCGCCTCAGGCAGTGTCATCGAGTGAAAAGCAAGCCTTACCTTGTTCACTATCTCGATGCCCTCCGTGTTGTCGGAGCGGGTACGGGATACCTGGACATTTCTGATGTCTGACTCCAAATGATCGATATAGCTTACCGAATCAACTATCCTTTCTATCTCCCCCGGTCCGACTATCCTGTCCGTCGACTCAGCCGAGATATCATAGATGCGACAGTTCTCGCCGGTGATCCCGATATAAGCTGACTTGGATCCGTTTGGCAGAGCGACTGTAACCTCCTTTGACAGCTCCCTTGACTGCATGACCAGCTTCAAGTGATCCTCATACCTGCCGGCGAGGATCTCATAGTGACCTTCCTTCCACTCTCCGGCAGACTTTCCGTCAGCCGTATCATCCCGATCAGCGCCCGCTGCCGAACCGAGCGTTATATCCGATCCCGCTTCCAGTATGGTCTCTTTGATCTTCCTCGCCTCAGTCTCTATACTGTATTTATCAAACCATACCTCTCCGTACTCCATATAACTATAGCCCTTTATCGCTTTGGCGTTGTCGTGTACTCTCCTGTCGTATGCATCAAAAAGCACGATGGACGGAGCGCTGAATACCACATCTTCATCATGAGATAGCTCACAGTCAAAACTGATCCTTTTTACCTCGCTGCTCACAGGGATTCCGGATGAAACCTTCTCCCTATATGAGTTACATACTATCTCGTTCTCAAGCTGCACTTCCTCATCCTGACTGATATCCCTGCTCTCCTCGTCGATGATCCTGACCATGATCTCAGCAAAGTCCGGATCAAACACCTCTCCTCCGCCTTTTACAAAAGCCTCTCTGGCAACAAATACCGGCTTGGCATCACGATACCTTTTTCTGGTAGTCATCGTGACATATGCATCCGCAACGGCGATGATCCTGGCGATCTCGGGAATCTGCTCTCCCTTCAGACCGTTCGGATAACCCGTTCCGTTGTATCGCTCATGACTGAAGCCGGCTCCCTGACTTAAGTAAGGATACTCCGTGATACTTGACAGGATCTCGGCACCGATAGCGGGCTTCTCCTTGATCGCCTCGTAATCCCATTTATCCGGATCCCCGTCATTTTTGATAACACTGTCCGGGATACCTATCAGTCCGACATCGTGGAGGAGCGCAGCGTAGTAAACCTTCTCGCAATCCTCCTCGCTTTTGCCGGCGAGCTCCGCTATCTGCCTCGCATACTCCGCTATCCGAAGAGCGTTCCCCTTGACAAAGTCATCCTTCTTTTCAACCGCGGAGACAAAAGCCGTAGCCGTCTGCTCAAACAGCCTTTTCATACGCGCGTGCTCACCCTGCATGTTCTCTATCTCGATCTGGTGTGCATGCTGAACAGTGTTGTTCATATCCAGGTACATAAAAATATACAGAGAAATGGAAACTACCGCCATGGAGATATTTACTATGGATATGCCGTATGTAAATATCTGCAGTATACCGCATATTATCGGAACAAAAATAAACAGATTCAGAGATATATATATCAGTTTGCTGAGTTGTTTTTTATACTGTCTGAATACCGTATACTGGATGATGGGACACAGGACCGGGATGATATAAGCTATCAGAAATCCCTGCCCTCTGTGATAAACATTCATCTCGTCGAAGTAGTAATACAGATCCGTGAATGCCGCTACAACCGACATCAACATCCCCAGCACGGAAGTCAGGGTGACGAAGTGCAGACGCTTCGGAAGCTTGACTGCCTTGCCCTCATTCCTTACCAGATCCGAGATATACAGATTGAACCCGAAAACACTCCCCGATGTAAAAAAGAAAACCAAAAAGTTGACAACCCTGACCATGATAAATCCGGTCTGACTCGTATCTCCCGAAAAGATGTATGCCAGCCTGTCCGAGAAGAGAAGGCAGAACGCAACGCTCTCCATCACAATAAGAGCCAGCTTCCTGCTCTTTGTAAGGAATCTGGTATTTATCAAAAGAAATACAAAGATTGCACATGCTCCGCACAGAAGGAGCATGAAATCCAACTGATATGTTTTGATAAATTCAAACATATTTTTCCCTCATATAAATGTGATCGTAAGCGTCTATGATCCTGATATTTATGGAAATTAAATATTACCCCAGGCCCATATCATTTATGTAAAACGAAATAATCCTCCAGGTTTTTCAACAACTCATCCTTCTCTATGCCCTTTAGGAAATACCCCTCCGGCTTCAGCGCAACGACGGACATCACACTCTGCTTATCTCCCTTGCCCGTCAGAAACATAACAGGTATGGACTTAGTCTCTTCATCGCTTCTGAGCATCTCGAGCACCTGGGGCCCGCTTGTAACCGGCATCTCGTAGTCAAGCAGGATCAGATCGACTTTATTTTTCCCGAGCCACTTGATCGCCTGTAGCCCTGAGTTTGCCATCGAAACTCTGTATTTACTCTTCAGCCACTCCCTCAGCATCGCGAGATACTGCGGATCATCGTCGACCACCAGGATACTCTTTCTGAACTCGCCCGCATCCATCTTTGACAGATAATCCGAGATGGTTTTTGTAAAATCCATATTATCGACAGGGCGCGAAAAGGTCTTGTAGATCAGATCGCCCGGAACGCGGTCATACATGTGCTGCAGATCCTTCTGATCACCCACCACAACCATCTGGATGCTTTTCTCCTCCATGGTATCTATCAGAAAGTGCATCACCATATCACTCGGACTCTCGCCCTCCTCGATAAACAACCCCAGAAGAGCGATACCCTCGATATGCTTATTTATCTCATCTATCGACCAGTGGACAAAGCTGCAGTCCACCCCCGCATCCTGAACCTTCTTTACGAGGACTCTCGAGATAAATGATTCCTTCTCCCCGATAAAGATCACTTTGTTATTATCAAGCATATAGACCTCCTAAACCGTTCCTTTTCACCAAATCACTATAACTGCATATGCGCACGTCCCGCATCTGTGATCATAATTCTCCCACCAGTGCTTCCATACTATCCCAATCAAACAGCTTCAACAGCCTTGCAAGCTCCTTCACCCTGTGATCATCCTCCTCGGGAAGCGCGTATCCCTGCAGCATCTCAAGGATCATCTCCACTGAATCATAATCCATCTGCGGGATCACATCACGAAGAGCCATATAAGCATCCTTCAACTCATCCTCAGGTATGGGATCCTTGTCGCCCGCATCACCGCTGTCGTGGATGCGCTCCAGCTTTTCTCTGAAAGCCGCATAATCTGTCAACAGCCTGTCTGCATTATCCTCTATAAATGCCATATCCTCCCTGTTCCCCGCATCCTCGAGCGCCTCTGCCTGCTTCGACAGATCGAGCGCCCCGACGATCCTTGCGGAGCTTTTCAGCGAGTGAACCTTGATGGTAAACATGCGGATGTTCCCGCTATCGAGGGACTCTCTGATCACCTTCTCATTCTCATCGATCGTATCGTGAAAAAGCTCGACCGAGAACATGAAATGCGATATACCGCCGGAGTTTCGTATACCTTCCTCGACCTGTATGCCCTCCGTATCGTAGATCCACTGCATGTTTTCCGGAATCTCCGTCAGATCCTCTACGGCGTCGTCGGCATCCGGTGTCTCCATCATCTCCTCCGGGAGATGCTTCATGATCGTCTTTTCCAGTGTCAGGCTGTCGATCGGCTTGGACAGATAACCATTGAAGCCTTTTGATATATAGAACTCCTCACCCGCAGTAGAGTTGGCCGTAAGAGCATACACCGGCAGATCCGGATAGTCCTTGCGTATCTCAGCCACGGTCTCCACGCCATCCATCCCCGGCATCATGTGGTCGAGAAGCACAACGTCATACCGGTTGTCTTTTAATTTCTCCAGACAATCCTCACCACTCGACACTGTGGATACAAATACCTTTGTAGCCTTCAAAAGTCCTTTGATGACAGAGAGATTCATCGGGTTGTCATCTACCACGAGGATATCGGCATCCGGTGCGATAAACTGCGGAACATACGGACCGCTCGCCGTCTTCTCATCTTTCTCTATAAATACTCCGATCGGTGTCGTATCGATGATCTTCTGCTTCAGAGTCAGTATAAACTCAGAACCGGAACCGTACTTGCTCTCGCATGTGAGAGTTCCTCCCATCAGCTCCGCAAATCTCCTCGATATATCCAGACCGAGTCCCGTCCCCTGTATGCCACTGTTTCTCTCCTCATCCAGACGCTCGTATGCCGTAAACAGCTTGTCTATATCCTCTTCCCTGACACCCATACCGGTATCCTTGACGGAGAACCTGATCACACACTCATCATCCACGCGCTCTTCCATCGAGACATCCAGCGCAAATCCGCCGCTCTCCGTGTACTTCACGGCATTGGTCAGAAGATTCAGCACGATCTGCTTTATCTTGCCCTGATCACCGTACAGGCGGACCGGAAGTATCTCATCCACAACCACATCGAAGGTTAGCTCTTTCTCGACACTCCTGACACGTATCATCGAAACGATCGCGCGGATCATCTCCTGCGTATCGTACTCCTGCGTCACCAAATGCATCTTTCCCGACTCGATCTTTGACATATCCAGAAGATCGTTTACCAGCGAGAGCAGAGACTCGGAGGCATTTCTGATATCAAAAGCATAGTTCATCATCGACATAAAGTAGGGCTTGGGGACGCCGGTCGCATCCTCCCTCATCACCATCTCGTTCATCCCGACGATCGTATTTATAGGCGTGCGTATCTCGTGCGACATGTTGGCAAGAAACCGGGACTTGGCTGTGTTCGCCTGCTCGGCCTCCTCCTTTGCCTGACGGATCTCGTTGTACTGTCTGCGGACAACGGTGCTTTTCATCACCCTCCACACGATCAACCCTGCGATCACGATCACGAATACGGCTATCATCACACGTATAAATGTGAGCTCCAACAGCTCCGGCTTTTTCTCGATCTTGAACACATCGTTTAAAAGCTCTGTTTTGCCCGAGCCGTCCAAAACCCTGACGTGGAGTGAATAGTTCCCGTACTCCAGCCCCGTGTACTCAAGAGGTGTCAGATTACTTCTCGGTACACTGATCCCTTCATCCTCTTTTCCCTCTATAAATACCTGCACCATCGGATTGGAAAAAGTATAATCCAAAACCGATACGGTTATCCTGATCCTTCCGCCGGACGAAGGGATAACATACTTGCCGCTCTCGACCGGATATACCTCTTCATCACCGCAGTATATGGAACTGATATCGGACTTTATGAAGACATCATCCCGGAGGAAGTCATCGATGTTCACCTTGCACATCCCGTCCCTGCCGGGGATATACATATTACCTAAGCCATCGATATCACAGTATCCCTGCGATGTCGGTATACTTATCAGGCCATTGTCAAGTGTATATAGTCTGTAATCATTCACGGAGTCATTGATCAGATCAAATACACTCAGTGTATATAAGCCGTATGAAGATGCGATCCAGGCGTTATTAT
>JAFSTZ010000193.1 GCA_017445525.1 Eubacterium sp. | reverse complement strand
GGACCATTTACGCAGGATGTTTTCTCCATCCTGCAAGGCGCCTGAACGCGTCGATGCGGTGGCATCGGCAAGTGAGGGCAACAAAGCAGGTGGAAAAACAGACAAGTAATATGGTCCGGTTATTTGGTGTCAGTAGCACTATATCCTGCGTATCCTCTCTACCGCTTCTACCGTATTCTCTGCGGTGCCGAACGCCGTCAGTCTGAAATATCCCTCGCCGCTCGGCCCGAATCCCGATCCCGGCGTGCCGACCACGTTTGCTTTCTCGAGCAACAGATCAAAGAAATCCCATGACGTCATATCCCCCGGTGTCTTCAACCAGATGTACGGAGCGTTGATGCCGCCGTATACCTCATATCCCGCTGCCGTGAGACCGTCTCTGATGGTAGCGGCATTTTTCATATAGTACGCTATCTGCTCTTTTGTCTGCGCCTTGCCCTCCTCGGAGTAAACCGCCTCGCCGGCTCTCTGGATGATATATGGTGCGCCGTTGAACTTGGTTCCGTGACGTCTCGCCCAAAGGCTGTTCAGAGTGACTTCACCGTACGGTTCGGTCGCTACAATCTCCTTTGGTATCACGGTAAATCCGAGTCTCGTTCCGGTAAATCCCGCATTTTTAGAAAAGCTCCTCATCTCTATGGCACAGGTCTTTGCGCCGCCACACTCATATATGCTATGCGGCACATCCGGCTCTGAGATGTACGCCTCGTATGCTGCATCGTAGATGATGATGGCTTTATTTTTGTTGGCATAGTCAACCCACGACTGCAGCTCGCTCTTAGTAAGAGTAGTTCCTGTCGGGTTGTTCGGACAGCAGATATAGATGATGTCAGGTGTCCTCTCCGGGAACTCCGGAACGAACCCGTTTGCGGCAGTACACGGCATATAGATAACATCCGTCCATGCCTGCTTATCCTTATCGTAGTCTCCGGTTTTTCCTGCCATAGCGTTGGAATCAATATAAACAGGATAAACAGGATCAGTCACTGCTATGGTATTATCAACAGCAAAAATATCAACTATATTTCCACAGTCACTTTTTGCTCCGTCACTGATAAAAACCTCATCTATATCAAGGTTAATATTTCTCGAATTATAATCGTTCTCTATGATTGTTTTTCTTAAGAATTCATAACCGAGATCCGGTGAATAACCGCGGAAAGTTTCAGCCGATCCCATCTCATCAACTGCCCTGTGCATCGCCTCTGTAACGGCTTTTGCGAGTGGCAGCGTGACGTCTCCTATGCCGAGACTGATGACTGTTTTGTCGGGATTGGCCTTCTTATATTCCGCTACTTTTTTTCCAATAGTAGAAAACAGATAACTACCGGGAAGTTTCAGGAAATTGTCGTTGATCTTAAACATATTTTTTACCTTTCTTATTGTTCATTTATTATAAATATATTCGTTGACAATTACGTCATCACAACTGATTCTTTTGTCTTAATTAATGATGTTTATCCTTCTTCGATATACTCATCAACTGTTAAGTATCATCTCTGCCGCCTGGCCTTTTGATATGCACTTGTCCATGGCGAACTTATTTATATACTTATGCGCGTCATCTTCACTCATGTGTTTGTTGTCGATCAGATACCACTTTGCACGGTTTACTATACGGATCTCGGACATCTTTTCCTCGAGTGTCGTGGCCTTCTTTCTGGCGCCGGATAGCTTGTCCTGCATAGCGCACATAAATCTCGTCGCCCGCGAAACTATCCTGCTGCTGGCGGGTTTTACTACTACTATTATACCGTGATCCGTCACTTTCTCAGCAACATCCTCACTGATCTCCGCTGAGGCGATGACGATGACTCCGGTGTGATATCTGTCGCTGATATCTATGGCCAGATCCACTCCGGGCTGATCGGACAGAGGTAGATTGATGATCGCGATATCATAGCTTTTTTCGAGAAAAATCCTGCCGGCCGAAGACGCACTTTTACAGGCATCTATCTTGTCGTATCTCTCTGTGCCGAGAGCACGCTTGATAGATGCACCCATCTTCTCATATGACGATATGATGATCACGTCATGTTGTCTGATAGCTGCTGGCATTTATTGTCCTTTCAGATATACATTCAGTATCCTCTCCGGGATCACCTGCTTTACAAACTCGCTCTTGCTCGCAAGATCCGCTGCCTCACGCAACGACTGCGGCAGAAGGAGCGACTCGGCTCCAACCTCACTCTCGGGGAGTGTGAGCTTATTTTTGATACCGTCCAGACCGGCCTCGATAAGTATCGCATATGCGAGATACGGATTGGAAAGCGCATCCGGCGAACGAAGCTCGGTCCTGATCATCCCCTTGTAGGGATAAACACGCATCAGTGCCGACTCGCATCCATCCGACCAGTTGACTCTGTCGGGAGCCGTGTTAAACCCGAACCTCCTGTACGAACCCTCGGAAGGATTTAAAAACAATGTGATATCCCTGATCTTATCGAGTATCCCCGCTGCCGCGTAACGGCAAACGTCGTTACCCTCACTGTCGGAAGCGTAGATATTTATATGATATCCGTTACCGGGCTTACCCTTGACAGGCACGGGAGAGAAGTCGGCATAAAGTCCGTTTCTGCCGGCTATGGTGGACACTGCCATAGTAAATGTCGCCATCTGATCTGCCGCTGTCAGCGGATCCCCATAGTGGAAATCTATCTCGTTCTGTCCCGGTCCCTCCTCGTGATGTGACCGCTCCGGTCGAAGTCCCATCTCCTCGATGGTGAGGCAGATCTCGCGCCTGATATTCTCGCCCTTGTCCAAAGGAGCTATGTCCATATATCCTGCCTCATCCTGTGGGATATCAGTCCTGTTGCCCTCGTCATCCAGCTTGAAAAGATAGAACTCGGACTGCGAACCGAACTTGAAATCGATGCCTGCCTCCCTTGCGTGAGTCATGGCATTTTTCAAAAAAACTCTGGTGTCCGTATCGCAAGGTTTCTCCTCATCGATGTGCACGTCGCAAAACATCCTGACCACCCTGCCACTCTCGGGTCTCCACGGGAGGATGGCGATGGTGGACGGATCGGGGCGCAGATACAGATGATCGTGACCGCCCTCCTC